>CAZUEB010000142.1:0-4227 GCA_964619115.1 uncultured Dehalococcoidales bacterium | reverse complement strand
CTAATCCTCTTGACAATAGACAAATTTGGTGTTATACTTCTTGTTTACTGCATTGGAATGCCTTGTCAGTTTCTTATTAATTCTTTCCCCCATTGCTATCCTTAATTATAATTTGGTGCTTGGTTAACGTACCGCTTTTGAGACACGTGTCTTAATTTCTTATAGGAGAGCTATGTCTATTGTAGTACCTGAAGAACGGAACATTGCCTTAAGGCAGAGAAAATCCTTCGCTAAACTACCTGAGGTCTTGGAAATCCCCAATCTTATCAAGGTCCAACTTGATTCATTTCGTTGGTTTGAGGAGGAGGGTTTAAAGGAGCTTCTTCAAGAGGTTTCACCCATTTATGATTTTACCGGTACAAGGCTGGAGTTGCATTTCGCTGGCTATGAGTTTCGTCAACCTCCCTTCTCAGTAGACCAATGCCGCCAGCGGGATATGACATATGCAGCCCCGTTGTATGTTAGGGCAAAATTACTAGTTAAAGATACTGGGGAGATTAAAGAGCAGGAAATATTTTTTGGCGACTTTCCTCTTATGACCGATAAGGGAACCTTCATAATAAGTGGTGCGGAAAGAGTGGTAGTTAATCAACTGCTTCGTTCACCGGGTATTTATTTTAGCTTGCAAGAAGACCAAACTAGTGGGCGTGGGCTATGCGCTGCCAAATTGATTCCAGAACACGGCGCATGGCTGGAATTTGAAACGTCCAGCAGGGATGTGATTTTTGTAAAAGTGGATGGTAAGAGGAAGATTCCCGTGGCAATTTTACTGCGTGCTATCGGCTATGACGATGATGGCGAGCTGCTGGGGCTTTTTCAGGATGTGGAAACATCGTCAGAACATACTTTTATACAATCTACAATAGAGAGAGAGCCCTCTATTAAGACCAGGGAAGAAGCTCTGGTCGATATTTATAAACGATTGCGCCCCGGCGAACCACCTACTGTTGAAAATGCACAGAGCTTGCTGAATAACCTTTTCTTTAATCCTAGACGTTATGACCTGGGAAGAGTTGGACGATATAAGCTTAACAATAGATTAGGGGTTAATGTTGATGAGCGTCGTCGTTGTTTGACTAAGGAAGATTTTATAGAAATTGTGCGGCGTATCATTAAAGTTAACAACGGAAGTGAAGAACCGGATGATATTGACCACCTGCGTAATCGGCGTGTGAGGACGGCAGGGCACCTTATACAGAACCAGTTTCGGATTGGCTTATTACGTTTAGAGCGGACAATTAAAGAACGCATGAGTATAGTTGGTCCGGAAGCTGCCATTCCCTCTACTTTGATTAATAATCGCCCCATAGTTGCTGCCATGCGGGAGTTTTTTGGTGGTTCACAACTTTCACAATTCATGGATCAAACCAACCCATTGGCTGAGCTGACTCATAAACGTCGGCTTTCTGCAATGGGACCGGGTGGACTTTCCCGCGAGCGCGCTGGCTTTGATGTTCGAGATGTACATCACTCTCATTATGGGAAAATCTGTCCTATTGAGACGCCGGAAGGGCCAAATATCGGTCTCATTGGTTCTCTAGCCACGTACGCATCAGTCAATGAATATGGTTTTATACAGACACCATATCGCAAAGTCATCCACGAGGTGCCCAATACAGTTGAAAACTTAACAGATAGGACAGTTTTGGAGGATATAACTGACTCGAGTGGGAAAATCATTGTTTCTAAAAGGAGATTAGCTACTAAAGAAATTGCTAAAAAAATTGTCTCTTTGTCTTCTCGAAACATAGAAATTGTTCCTTTTGTTTCTGAGCAGATTGAATATTTAACCGCCGACGAGGAGGAGAGATATACGATTGCTCAGGCTAATGCTATTCTTAACCAGAGAAACGAATTTGTTGAGGAAAGAATCGGAGTTATAAGAGGTGGCAAGTATCTTAAGGAAACCGCAGATAAAATAGATTTTATGGATGTATCACCGAAGCAGGTCTTCAGTGTCACCACATCTCTGATACCCTTCCTTGAGCACGATGATGCTAACAGGGCTCTAATGGGATCAAATATGCAGCGTCAGGCTGTGCCTTTGCTTCGTACGGAAGCTCCTTTGATAGCTACAGGGATGGAGAAAGAGGTAGCAAAGTACAGCGGGCAAGTTATTTTTGCCAGGGAGGATGGCGAGGTCGTCTCAGTGGACAATAGCCAGGTCACTATTGTCGGCGAAAATAGGAATGAACACGTTTACCCGCTGATAAAATTCGTCCGCACTAATCAGGGAACATGTGTAAATCAGCGCCCTGTAGTATCTAAAGGTAATAAAGTCAAAAAAGGACAGGTTATAGCTGATGGTTCAGCGACAGACCATGGTGAACTTGCCTTAGGACAAAATATTATTTGTGCCTTTATGAGCTGGCGAGGCTATAATTTTGAAGACGCTGTTATAATCAGCGATAGGATGGTCAAGGATGACAGATTTACCTCTATCCATATTGAGAAGTATGAGATAGAAGCCCGCGAGACAAAGCTGGGTACAGAGGAGATTACCAGAGATATACCCAATGTAGGTGAGGAGAGTCTGCGCGATCTGGACGAGTCCGGCATCATCCGCATAGGCGCCGAAGTTGGTCCAGGCTCTATTCTGGTGGGTAAGATAAGCCCGAAAGGTGAGACTGAGTTAACTGCTGAGGAAAAGCTGTTGAGGGCCATCTTTGGTGAGAAGGCCCGTGAGGTTAAGGATAGTTCGCTTAGAGTGCCACATGGTGAATGTGGGAAGGTTATAGATGTTAAAGTTTTCTTCCGCCATGATAATAGTGATTTGCCGGCGGGTGTTCATTGCTTGGTACGGGTTTGGGTTGCACAGAAGCGGAAGATATCTGTCGGAGATAAGATGGCTGGCAGACACGGTAATAAAGGAGTTATATCATGTATCTTGCCAGAGGAAGATATGCCTTTTCTGCCTGATGGTAGGCCAGTGGATATTATTCTCAATCCTATTGGTGTCCCGTCACGTATGAATATAGGACAAATCTTGGAAACTCATCTAGGTTGGGCTGCTGAAACACTTGGGATTAAAGTGTTAAATCCGATTTTTGACGGCGCTAACGATGTTGCTATTGAGGATGCTTTGGCCAGAGCATGGATAGTACAGCAGGCAGCCGCAATTAACAAAGCGGGTCGTGGTGATTTTAGTGTTGTTGGGCTTGACCAGGCTAAGACCTGGCTTGCTGACAATGGTTATAATGCCGAGAAGGTATTTGATGATAGCTATCCCGGAGAAGCGAAGAGAGTTTGTCTACGCCTGTGGCTTGATACGCTGGGTGTCAAGGTTTATGGGATTAGCGATGAGGAAGTAGGGGCGATTGTGGAGAAAGTTTATGTTGAGCAAAAACAGTCACCACCTGTATTCGGCAAGGTAACTCTTTTTGATGGGCGGATCGGAGTACCGTTCGACCAACCGGTGACTGTAGGCAGCATTTACATGATGAAGCTTATTCACCTCGTTGAGGACAAAGTGCATGCTCGGTCTACTGGCCCTTATTCTCTCATCACTCAGCAACCACTTGGTGGAAAGGCTCAGTTTGGCGGACAACGATTTGGTGAGATGGAAGTATGGGCATTGGAAGCCTATGGCGCTAGTCATATGCTTCAGGAGCTGCTCACTGTTAAGTCAGACGATGTAGCTGGCCGAGCCAAGGCTTATGAGTCTTTGGTTAAAGGAGAGGACATTTTTCAACCGGGTGTTCCCGAGTCCTTTAAGGTTTTGTTTATGGAATTGCGTAGCTTAGGTCTAGCCGTCGAGTTACTTAATGAAGAAGAAGAAATGGTGAGTTTCCTTGAAGAGAGGAAAAAAATCGGGACTAAACTCAGAGGTTTGAGCTAAAGGAGACAGATGACTGAGGTTAATGATTTTAATGCTATCCGTATCTCGTTAGCTTCCCCGGAGCAAATTAAAAGTTGGTCGTATGGCGAGGTAACCGAGCCTGAGACAATTAATTATCGAACTCTAAAGCCGGAGAAAGATGGACTTTTCTGCGAAAGAATCTTCGGACCAACTAAGAATTACGAGTGTTATTGTGGAAAATATAAAAAGATACGCTACCGTGGTGTTACGTGTGATAGATGTGGGGTTACCGTAGAGCATTCCAGGGTTCGCCGGACACGCATGGGCCATATTGAGTTGGCTGCTCCGGTGTCTCATATTTGGTTTGCTAAAGGGGTGCCCAGCCGGCTGGCACTGCTTCTTGATGTTTCCCCCCGAAACTTGGAGAG
>CAZUEB010000141.1:3116-4240 GCA_964619115.1 uncultured Dehalococcoidales bacterium | reverse complement strand
CGACGGCATACTCGCCGGTCTGTACTTCCTCGACTTCATCATAAAGACAGGCAAGACAGCATCGCAGCTATTGGACTACTTATTCAGCAAAGTTGGTCCTCACTACTACGACCGCATTGATGTTCACATCTCCGCCGATGAAAGACAGATGTTCACTGACAGGCTGGCTAAGGGCAATGTCAGCTCCATCGCTGGCATAAAGGTAGCCAGTCTGGACACCACCGACGGTTATAAGTACATTCTGGCTGATGACTCCTGGCTGCTGTTGAGATTCTCCGGTACCGAGCCGCTCATACGCATCTATGCCGAAGGTCACAGCCCTGAGCAGGTTAAGAAACTTCTGGAGGGCGGCAGCAAATTGTTAGGGCTTTGAGATATGGTCGACTTAGACGACGTTCAAGTATATAAGCGACTCGACCCGGCAAATATGCTGGAACACCTTCGCGGCTTGCCTCAGCAATGCCATACTGCCTGGCACAAGGCTGAAAATTTCAAGCTACCCCAAGATTATGCCGATATTGATAAAGTGGTTGTTTTAGGCATGGGTGGCTCAGCCATCGGTGGCAGTCTGCTACGCAATTTCGTCTCACGTCTAACCAAGCCCGTTGTCTTCGTAACCCGAGATTATGACCTGCCAGCCTTTGTTGACGAAAGGACGCTGGTGATTGCTTCGAGCTATTCAGGAAATACCGAAGAAACGCTGTCCGCCTTTTTCCAGGCTCTGGAAAAGAAGTGCAAAAAACTGGCAATAACCACCGGCGGCAAGCTAAAGGCTGTAGCTGAGGATGCCCATGTGCCTGTGTTCATTATAGATTACGTCGCCCAGCCTCGGGCTACCGTGCACTACAGCTTCATGTCCCTGATAGCTTTACTTCAAAAACTGGGCTTTCTCAAAGACAAAACGGCTGAGGTCGAGGCGATGGTTAAAGACCTTGAGAAGCTGCTGGCAGAGATTAAGGAGACTGTACCCACAAGCTCAAACCGAGCCAAAGAACTTGCTAAGAAGCTGCACAACAGAATAGCCGTGATTTACGGTGCCGGCATTCTCTCTGCTGTTGCCCGCCGCTGGAAGACACAGATTAACGAGAACAGCAAAGCCTGGGCTTTTTATGAGACATTCTCGG
>CAZUEB010000141.1:0-3106 GCA_964619115.1 uncultured Dehalococcoidales bacterium | reverse complement strand
CTTAACCACAATGCCGTCGTCGGCTACCAGTTCCCCCAAGAGCCCGCCTCCAAGGTGTACGTAGTCCTGCTCCGCTGCCCTTCACTTCATCCGCGAATTTTGATTCGCTACCAGATAACCACTGACCTCCTGGAGCAAAACGCCATCAGCCACCAGTTTGTGGACAGCCAGGGTGACAGCCAGCTCAGCCAGATGATGAGCCTGATTTACCTGGGCGACTGGACAAGCTACTATCTGGCAATACTCAACGAGACTGACCCCACGCCGGTAAAAGCCATTGACTACCTGAAGAAACGGCTGAATGAAGCCAAGTAGTATTTGAACGTCTGCCAGAATTACCCAAAAACCCATTCGCCGTTACTGACGACAATCGATAAAGGGAGAGCCATATGAGACCGAAGATATTTCTAATCCAATCCGAGGGGCTGGGTAGAGGTGATGAGCAACTGGGCTCTATGCTTATGGCTAATTTTCTTCGGTTACTGGGTGAAAACGAAGACAAGCCAGGCAGCCTGATATTCTGGAATGCCGGTGTGCGCCTGCTGTGTCAGGGTTCCCAGGTTCTGGAGCACTTAAAACGGCTTGAGGAACAGGGCGTGGAGCTTCTAGCCTGCACTACTTGCCTTGAATATTTCGAGCTGATGGATAAGCTGGCAGTGGGCGAACCTACCACCATGGCAAAGTCTATCCAGTCCATGATGGCTGGCGATGTCGTCAGCCTTTAAATGGAATATGTGATTTGCAGCATTTATTCTGACGGGTAAATCTGATAATCTCCCCATTTCTCCCATGTGCGGTAGTTGGCGCGGAAATCCCTCTGCGATTTAAGGACTTCTGCAAAAAAGGCGTCATTTGCAGCTAAATTGTCACATATACTATCTGTTATTTCGGTTATTCTCTGCATGGTTTGTTCATCAAGTATAAATACTTGCATGCCACTTTTTTCGTATTTGCTCAAATAGTCTGGGTTTGCCCCCTCGATGCGGGCAACGAAATCCACCATCCCCACTTCTTTACAGACCGATTCGAAAATAGCCTTGAGGTCATCAGGTAACTTGTTCCAGGCATCCTGGTTGACCAGGGTATCATACATGCAGGATGGCTGATGCCATGCCGGCAGTGTAACGTATGGTGCTATGGAACTATCGAAACCCAGGTTCCAGTTTATTGCCGGGGTTGCGAACTCAAAGCCATCTATCTCTCCCTTTTTCAATGCCTCCTTGATTTCCTCTTGTGGCAGGACAACCGGAGTCGCCCCCAATTCCTTAAGTACATCTGCCCCGATTCCCGGCGTCCTTAATCTCATGCCCTTGAAATCATCGACGCTGCGCAGAGGCTTATTGGTAAAAAATCCAAACTCCGTGCCGTCTAATGCCCCTGGAAACGGCACGACATTATATTTTGCATACAATTCACGCCATAATTCTATGCCCTGTGAAGGTCCATACAGCCAGACCATCCATTCCTGCATCGTCATCATATTTGGAATCGAGCTAAAAAGCACAAAGCTGGGTTCCTTGTCTCGCCAGTAGCCGGGCCAGGAATGTCCACATTCAACCTTCCCCTGGCTCACCATATCGAAAACGCCAAACGTGCTGGTCAATTCATCTGTGGGATAAGCCTCGATTAGCAGGCGTCCGCCGCTAAGCTCTGCCACCTTCTGACATATTGCCACCGCACCCTCGGTATAAATAAGGTTATCCTCGGTCCAGCTTGTAGCCATGCGCCACTTGATGGTCTCAGGCGGAGTGCTACTCAAATTGCATGCTGAAAACAGGATACTCAGCAGCACAGCCAGGAAAACATTAAGGAAGAATAACCTGCGCTTCAAAAAATATTTCATTTCTGAACCCTCCAGTTCGAGTTAGTCTCTTGCAGCCTTGGGACTCAGGTCTCATTTTTCCATAGAAGGCGTGAAATGTCCAGCAATCATGGGAAGGGACCAGTCAAAGCAGGATTTGAGTCTGCCTTTAGAACTCGGACTTGCACAACACGAATTGTTAAAGATCACGCAGTTTGCCTTTAAATTGATTTTGCATACCATGTGTAATAGACTGTGTAAGAATTAACACTCGAAAATGGTGTTTATCATGTAAGTGTAAAACCGTGGAGGCTGCAAAATGAATTTTGTCTGGGATGATAACCGAGAGGATATACTTTTTTGGGGCACAGAATCCGACCTTAAACAGCTTAATTCATTGATAAAGCAGTGCATCGATGTTCTTAACACATCAAACAACCCAAGAGAAATTGTGCTAGAAACATGGCTCACCTTGGACTATGCGCTTAGAAAATTTTTATTATCAGGATTTGAACTGTCCAGATTTTGCGGCGAAAATTTCGAGCTCGAATACATATTATTGCCATCCAGTTTCAAGGCTCTACTTGAATTATTCGAGAATACGGTAAAATACAATAGCAAATTCAGCCTGCAGTCCGATCCTATTCAGCCCGACAGAATTGGTGGGTTCAAATCATCCCATGAGTTTTGGACTTTCATCCGTGATAAACATCTGAAGCTATATAAGAGCATTGTCCAAGTTACAAGAGAATACCAATTAGAGAAGAATCCGGACCTACGTGATGCAGCCAATGAAGGTAAGAACTGGGCTATAAGTCCTATTGACCACTTAGAACACAAAGCACAGACGATGAATCTCGGTTGGAGACAGCAAGCTAGTCTGTTTGATGAGTCATGGTTTAAGTTAGCCCGACGATTGAATGATGCTAGAAATAAGGCTGCTCATTCTATAGACCCCCAAAAAATTAGTCAGAAGTTTGGGATAAATAACCCCAATCCCCTTGAAGCAGTAAGGAATCAATGCCAGCACCTCCTCAATAGGCTGCTCGCAGTGAGAAATAAAGACGACATATAGCTTATTCCTGTTTTCGAAGGTGTTCCGTGCAAATGATCCTGCACATTATGACGGAAAGTGACCCCCGGCAACCTCGCCGCAAAAAGGAAAAGACAAAGAAATCTACGTAGGCTTCTTCTAGTTTCTCAGGCTGGGAAGTTTTAGCGCTTGGTGTATTGAGGTGCTTTGCGGGCGCGCTTGAGTCCGTACTTCTTGCGCTCTTTTATGCGGGCGTCACGGGTCAGCAGACC
>CAZUEB010000140.1:0-4304 GCA_964619115.1 uncultured Dehalococcoidales bacterium | reverse complement strand
ATTTTTGGTCAATCTCGTAGGTGGTGCTGAAAACAGCGTTAATAGCATCCATGCCTACGCATCTCTGGAAGCAGCAGGCTGTCCTCTGTCCCAACTCCCTCTGCAACTTCACTTTCCTGACCATGTCCTCGGGGCTTCTGAAAAGGGAATTAAATCTGTTGACCTTTTCCCCGGTGAGCATTGAGGTCGTGACCGCCAGGTCTTCACTCTCTGGCTCATGGGCGAGCTTGTAGGTCATGGCGATGGCGTTGGTGGATGGTCTGATGATGCGATTATCAACCCAATTTTCCACCTTTTCGCCAAAGAGGTAGAGGTTAAGCTTGAGCTGGCGCAGGCTCTCTATATACTCGTTAGCCGTCTTCAAAGCCATAACGAACTCCTTTCATATGTTGAGTTTTTAACCATTTGTAAGCGTCGCTTATATTGTATCACTTTTTACTCGCGAGGTGAGGCTACTGGTCTGGATGTGTATATTCTAAGGTCTAGTAAAGATTGAGTATTCGGAAGTGTAGCCCACAAACGAGCAGCCTCTTCCTCAGGTATAGAGACGGTGGAGAGGTATTGTCAATAGTATGTTGGTACGTTAATATTCATCGCCCTGTTATTAAGGACCACAGGGCTCGGAATGGTTTCAGCTTGATGAATGGTGGGGGGACTTCCAGCTGAATTTTCTCGGCTACTGGGAACGTGTTGATTCTGTCCACTTCCGGCTTCAGACGGTCTATTTCCTCGATGTCGCTCTTTGCCAGAAGGTCATCGAGACGGTGTGCCATATCCCAGGCGGCTCTGAGGCGCTGCTCGCTTATCCTGGTTAATCCTTCAGAGGCAATTTTGTATTTGACCCTGAGCTGGTTCAGTCGCAGTATGGCTTCATAGGATGTATCCACAATCTGCTGGCGGGTCATCCAGTCCGTCTCATAGTTGAGGGAATATTTCCAGCTCGGCGATGCCAGCGCCTGGCGATGCTCTTCCAGCTTCCGGAACAGGATATGGTAGCCATAGCGCTCGGGATTCTCGAAGCCCAGGCTGCCCGGGTCGAGAAATGGCGCCAGCGGGGAGGTGAACATGGAAACCCGCTTATCCCCACGGAACCTTTCAAGTAAATGCCCGCAATAATCGGTTGTTTCTATTGCCGACTGAGAGGTTTGCCTGGGCAGTCCAATCATGAAGAACACGTCCAGCCGCCGGCAGCCGACATCGAGGGCATCGCCCAGCGTTTGCTCAAGCTCCTGGCTGGAATAGGGTCTGCCGATGACTTTCCTGATTTCAGGGTCGTGGGATTCGGGAGAAATCTCAAGGCAGAAGTCGGGGCAGGCAAGGCTCATCTGTCGCAGAAAGTCCTTTGAAGCCGGATAGAATAATTCGAGTATGAACTGATTTTTTACTCTGTTCTTCTGAAGCAGGTTCAGGACCTGGCTGGCGTAGTCTTCTCCCGCCTGCCGCAGGTCGCCAAGTATGAAGATAGGGCCGTTGCTGAAGCGCGAGATTTGCTTGACGTCTCTAATTACAGCTTCGGGAGAGCGAAAAACCGGCTTGCCCCGGTTATAGCATTTTCTGAAGGCTGCGGCAGAGCCACCGCAGATAACGCAGTTCTCAGTGCAGCCGCGGCAAGTAATGACTGCCGTAATGGGATAGCGAAGCCAGTCCTTGACCGGCGTGTAGCTGATAAGGTCGCGGTGCTTAATCACGGACCGAACCACATTGCCGTAATGGTTAACCATGACGTTATTGATGTCGGTGGGGACATGGGAGAAGGGGTTTTCCTGTATCTTGCCCTGATTGTCTTTCCAGGCGAGGTTTGCTATTTTTTCAAGCTCTCCCTTGTGCCTTATGACGCAGTCCATTAGCTGGCGGAAGGGTTCTTCGGTGGAATCTCCCCTGAGCACGTAGTCTATCTCCGGGTATTCCAGCAGCTCTTTGTAGAAATAGGTTGAGGAGAAGCCGCCGAATATCAACTTTGCCTCGGGGTGCCACTTTTTTACTATCTTTGCTATTTCAACCGAGCCGTGGCAGTGCACCATCCAGTGCAGGTCGATGCCGAAGACTGGTGCCTTGAGGCGCTTTACGAAGGCTTCGGCGTCGAATTTGCTGTCCCTCAACATGCGTACGGCGAGGTTTACGATGCGCACCTGGTAGCCGGCGCGTCCCAGATACTCAGCGATGCTGGTGAGTCCAATGGGGTACATCTCGAAGACGTAAGAAGGTGGGATTAAATCGCTGACCGGTCCGTAGAGTATGGTCTTCTTGCGGAAGTCGTATATGCTGGGGGCGTGTAAAAGAATCAGGTCAGTTGGCACAATTATCTTTTTATTACTCCGATTTATTAGCTTCTGTCATTCTGAATGAGCGAAGCGACTGGAGAATCTCGCTTGAGATGATAGTCTCTGCGAGAGGTCTAGAATTTTCCCCTTCACTTCGTTCAGGGTCGGAATGACAGTTCTGGGAAATCTCAAAATTACAGGTTAAAATGCAAAAATATTTTCAAAATGTTCCTGCTAGAAGATAGCCGATGCCCAGCAGCAACTGGGTCAACAGGATGACCAGGACGTTGTTCGCCATCGCTGGTATCAGCTTGCTTTCGT
Organism: uncultured Dehalococcoidales bacterium; assembly: GCA_964619115.1. Classification (GTDB taxonomy): domain Bacteria; phylum Chloroflexota; class Dehalococcoidia; order GIF9; family UBA5629; genus 9FT-COMBO-48-23. The sequence goes on along the minus strand of CAZUEB010000140.1, from coordinate 1,722 downwards.
CCTGGTATTTCAGGGCACCCTGAATAGCTCTGACGGCTAGAGGCAGGGTCAGTAAGGCTATCAAGCAGAAAACCGGCATTAGCCCTGCTGCCACCCAGCCTATTATCCAAAGGTAAATTATGCCGGTTAATACCGAATAGACTATGCTGGCCCTTGCTTTCCCCAGAGTTATGGGCAGCGTTTTTCTGTCCGCTGTTTCATCAGCCTCGGTGTCAGGAAACTCGTTCAGGAGCAACAGGTTATGCACCAATATGCCGGAAGGTATGGAGGCTATAACGGCGGGGATGGTGTATTCGCCTGTCTGGATGAAATAAGCCCCCAGGACAGGCAGTGCTCCCAGACCGATTCCTGGCGACCACTCAGGCCAGCCCAGCCTGGTCAGTAGCGGCGTATATAGGAGAATGCATATGGCGGCTATTATGAGCAATGGCAACAGCAGCCAGCCGCTTACCAGAACGAAGTAAATGCCTATTGGCACCGCCAGCAGGAAGCAGATTATACCGAACCAGAAGACATGCTCTGGTTTTAGGGAGGCGGACGGTAGAAAGCCGCTGCCGCCGCTGAATGGAGTCCTTCTGGTCTTCAGGTCGATGCCGCTTTTATAGTCGTAGTAGTCGTTGAGTACATTGACGCTGATGTGGCACAGGAGCAGGCCGATGAAAGCCAGTATGGCGTGGCCAAGATGGAAGGCGCCATCATACCAGGCCATGCAGGTGCCCAAGAAAGCCAGCGCAACGGAGAGGAGCAAAAAATTTGGTCTGGTCTCAAGGAACCATGTTCTCAGCTTCATAAGGCTTTGAGTATAGCAGACAGGCGGAGGCTGTGTCTACAGTGGTGAAAGCTGCGTATTTGGCATTGCGAGGAGCCCCTCCGCAGGAGGACAACGCGGCAATCTCCCTTTCCTTGTCATTCTGAAGGAGCCTTTCGCTTTTGTCATCCTGAGGAGCGAAACGACGAAGGATCTGGCTCTGTATAAACTACGTGACTGAAGAATCTCACCCAAAGTGAATTCCGTGACCTTGAGATCGCCACGTGGGGCTTGTCCTGAGCCAGGGTGCATTCTTCGACAGGCTCAGAATGAGCGGTAGTGAAGGGCTCGCAGTGAAAATGAGCAAATCCGCCTATGACGGTCTGAAGACCTGTCCCTAGCCCGGTTTCTTACGGCTGAACCCGAAGATATAAATTATCTCCAGGATTGCCAGTGTATTGAGCAGGAACAGAGCTATAAACCACCATAAATGCTTATTGCCGCCAGCCCTCCATAGAGCCACACCTTTCCAGGGCAGAGTCCAGAGGATGATTAAGGGGATAACCCATGTCATCCAAATTGGTGGGTATGAATTTACTAATTCCATTTTTACCTCCTTATTAAGCGGTCTTCAGTCCACATATTATCGTTCCATGCCAGTCTCTGAATTCCGGTTGATTCTGATTCATGATGAACTCTTCCAATTGTCTGACGCCATTATCGAATTCGTCCTGGGGCATAAGGTGGTAGGTAGAGACATATTTGCTCTTTACTTTCTGCAGAAATTCATAGTCTATCGGAATGTGTGCCACAATCACCTTTTCATGCTGAATATACTTGAAGCCGTGAGATTCCAAAAGATAGTCTATCCTGCCGATATCCGGAAATCTGCCTTTATCGATATCGACGTAGCTGGGGAAAAAGTTCTTGATAACGGGATGCTGGTTTTCTATTTGTTTATGGCTGGAAGTTAA
>CAZUEB010000139.1:0-4324 GCA_964619115.1 uncultured Dehalococcoidales bacterium | reverse complement strand
TCTGCTTCGCCATTAAGCGGCACCCATTTGGAGCCCCTCTGCAACTGTCCAAGTGGGCCCATTAGCTGGGTGGCAACATCAGCCAGGCGATGTGCTGTCTCAGTGGCGAACATCTTTTGCATAGATGATTGATAATTAGGCACTTCACCCTTGTCTAACATATAGGCTAGCTGGTAGTAGAGCAGGCGTGCAGTCTCCAGCTCAATTGCAATCTCAGCCAGCTTTTGTCGTATAACTGGGTCATCGCTTAAAGGCTTTCCATCGCGTTTTGTATTCTTGACATATTCCACGAGCTCATCGAATATACGTTGAAAACCACCAACCGGGAACATCCTTTCGAAGTCCAGCGCAGTCATTATGTAATAGAAACCGCGGTTTATCTCCCCCACCAAATTCTTCTTGGGGACTTTCACATTATCATAGAAAACCTCGTTTGTTTTCCACCCGGCTATAGTTGTCATATTGCGGATAGTAATACCTGGACTCTTCAGGTCCACGACCATCAGCGAAATACCGCGATGGCGTTTAGGATTGTTAGGGTCAGTGCGCGCTCCCAACCAATGGTATTCGACAAAATGAGCATGGGTATTGAACATCTTCTGCCCATTCAGCAGAAAGCAATCCCCCTTTTCCTCGGCACTCACCTCGCCTCGCTCCATCATTGTTATCTCTGATTTCTCATCGGCTCGCAGCTCAAGCGCCGCCAGGTCAGAACCAGCCTGGGGCTCGGTATAACCCAGTGCCATGTCTATCTCACCTCTAGCCAGACGAGGCAAATATTCTATCTTCAGCTCATCGCTACCAAATCTTAGAATGGTAGGACCTGCCATAGTGGCACCGACCAGTGACACAGGGGCACCTGCATATGTCATCTCATCACGAATAATAAACCCCACCATCTCTGAGCTATCTATGCCACCGTATTTCTTTGGCCATGTAGGACAAAGCCACCCACGCGCACCCATTTTTTGAATTAGCTTGCGACCAAATACCGGCCCAGCTCCACCGCAGTACTCACCTACCTCATTGATAAGCTCCGATGTAACTTCCTTTCTAAGAAACTCACGAACCTCTAGTCTGAGTTTTTCTTCTTCAGGGGTAAACCTAAAATCCATATCATGCCTCCTTTGTTATACCGGTATTTCATCAATGCGGAGCACCTCAGCCCGCATCTGAACACATCGAACCTCTAGCCTTACATCACCACTTGATTTTAAAAATGATTTCACAAGTCCCGTTGCAGTTATCGGTGTTTTTCTCATTAATAACCTCTCCAGCAATCCCCATGGCTTGGCACCAGGACTCGAACCTCGTCTTTGCCGCACACTGGTGGATGTCTGTAGTTCCCGCCTTACTCACCATCTTATGCACATAACACTCCAGGACATGACCCACAAACGTGTTATCGTCCACTATCTCAAATTCATACTTGTGTTCTTCGGGAAAATAGAGTGGGGAGGCAACTTCCATCAATGCTTTCAAGTCCTCAATACTCTCAACCTCCCCAAAACCGGTCTCGGCGAGCAATTGTTTTATCTCTGTTTTGGCTATTGATTTAACTACCGCAAGATTCAGTTTAGTAGCGGTATCAAAACCAAATTGTTCTACCGATTTTAAAAACCACCTGCCATCATGCAACAGCCATATGTTGCGTAGCAGCTTCTCTTTTTGCTTCGGTGTGAGCTTACCTTTCTTTGTAATCATATCCAGTAACCACCTTACATATAGTTGGCTAAGGACTTCTTTATCCCCATTTAACTATTTGTCGAAAGTAAACGTGAATTCTCTGAAACATTTCCCATCGGTGTGCATCATGCAGCCGTCCACCTGTGGAGAAACGCTATACTTTATGCCCATGCCATCGAACCAGCCATAGATTCTCTCAAAAATGCCGCACTGGTATTGCTCTATAGCACCTATTTGCTTTATCCCTTCATAGGCAAAACAGTTCTCAAAATCGCCGCGGAGAACATTTTGGGCAGGATAGCTATAGGTAAACTTCATAAAATCCCCTTTGACTATGCCCCAGATCGCGTCACTCAGTAATTTGAAATCCTCAAATGTTTTTATCTTATCCATGCCTACAGCTTTTTTAATTCTTTTGACTTCTACCATTCCCATAGCTCTGACAGCAGCCTTGTTTATCTTGTTCGTCCTCTCAATGCCGCATTCCTGTAAACAGTGATAGAACCACATAGCGTCGTGAGTCATCCAGTTCTTAATCAAGATTTCCTTCACTTCACTATTCTTAAGTGCCTTCATAGTCAGCGTTCCTCCTGTTTGCAAGGCTAATGACTTACAATTCACTCCTTTTTACGCTCTTCAACTCGCAATTCCATAACGATATGTCCCCAGCCACCACAATGCACACCAACATCACCACAGCCTACCCGTTTGAATCGCATCTCGTTAGGGTCAACACCGGCATAGAAAAGCTCATCCGCGGCATAAATCAACGATGGCATTGAACCTAAGGCTCCGAAACAGATTCTCTTAGGACAAAGCTTGGTCAAAAGATTACCAGCACCATCAAAGTAGAATTTATCCCCTACCTTATGCTGACTATTACACCCATGTGAGTCCACAACCTCGAAAACAATGGTTTTATTCATCATCGCCGGCGCCTTGGAAATAACGTCCTCGTTTCTGGGATTTTCTCTGAACTTCTTCATCTCCTCATCGCTGTAGCCCAGGTGCTGCTGGTAGAACTTCCACACATCTTCGCTGAGTTTCATTTTGTTGCCTCCTTTTATAACGATTTGTTATTACCAGCATAACAAGACACATGCTGGCTTGTCAATAGAAAATATAACAATTTGTTATTTTAGTGATGATTTTTTAGTTGACTATTACGTGAAATGTGATAAAATCCAAACATGGTCTACCGTAGCATTGGCTTGAAAATCCAGCAAGCCAGGCAGGAGCTTGGGCTTACCCAGCAGGAGCTGGCTTCCAGGCTGCACTGCACGCAGGCAGCTCTATCCAACTACGAACTGGGTAAGAGACGACTTTATTTCGCCAACCTGGAGCAAATCGCGGAGATACTGGGTAAGCCAATGAGCTATTTCCTGGAATCACTGACTGGCTCCGATGAAGACGATAGCCGGCACTGGTATGCCCGCTACCCTTATCGCTAATAGGTATTTCTTACGCTAGGCGCTGTCCTTGGCAACCTGAACAAAAAGGATATTATGACCAAAACTGTTCCAGCGCTGAGAAAACCGATACCGTACATCCTGATAGGAGCCGTAAAGTCAGCAGCCAGTTGGGGTAGCTTCGCTTCAAGTCCAAGTAGCAGGCTAGATTCAGAGACAAGACGGCTGAGCGCCTGAACAATCCACACATCAAGCAGCGAGCCTAAAACACAAGCCACACCGACAAGAATAAAAGTTATACCGACGGACCGCGTAATCGGCTTCGGCTGCCACCAGTGGGTCAGAGCTATAAGCAATACCAGCACCACAGCCGCAACAATAAGCACCTTATAGACAGTAGCTACATAGCCGATAATCTGCTTGATTTGTTGCAATTGCGCTGCAACCTGCCCTACAGAGGTCTCGCTGAGTTGAAAAGTGGCTGGTATCACATTGTCAATTTCCGTATATAGCTGTGACATATAGGCATCTATCACGCTCTGTGGAACGCCCAGTAATTCTGGAGGCAGGGAACCAAGAATAGCCTCACTTACATTTGCCTTGACCGCAGTCCTCACCGTCTCAAGAGAGACAACCACGTTTAGCTCTCGGTCCTCCTTAAGGTATGCATAAACGTCGTGTATAAGCTTGCCAGCCTGTTCCTCAAACCACGGCTTGAGCTCAGCGACTAACTCATCCATGGTTTCATCACTGATAAACTCCTGGCTCGGCAGCATTTCCTTAGCCTGCTCGGTTACCACCGAATAGACATCGAGTTTATCCAGCTCAGAGGTAACAAAGTCGGGATTGAGGATAGTCATATTTAAGGTGATGACAATGCTCAAGAAAGCTAAGACATCGAACAGTAGAAAACAGAAAACGCCGGAGAAAAAGCCCCTGACTGCATTCATCAGATTGTGGGCTTAATTATTGAATATCGGGGCTCTTATCGTCAACCTTTTTTACCATTCGTTCCGCTCATCCTGAGCCCTACCTTTTGTCATTCTTCACCCCGATGAAATCGGGGCGAAGAATCCAGGCCCTTCATTCCGCTCATTCTGAGCCTGTCGAAGAACCTTAAAGTAGTGCCACTTGTAGTCAGGTGGCACTAAAAATTGCAAACTGGTAATTTAATCAAGTCACCTCACCGGCTAGCGCCTCGCGTAATGTCTTATTGCCACATTTGGGAC
>CAZUEB010000138.1:0-4352 GCA_964619115.1 uncultured Dehalococcoidales bacterium | reverse complement strand
CCGCCGATTAAGATGACCTGCTCATCGATTAGTGGGGGTATATCCATGCCGGCAACGGCAATGGCGCTGCAGAAAGGGGGGTGAGCATGGACTACGGCGTTTATCTTTTTCCGCGCCTTGTGAACCTCGATGTGCATTACCGTCTCTATGGTAGGTTTTAGCTCGCCTTCAACTTTCTGTCCGGCAAAGTCAACCACCACTATGTCGTCAACCTTGAGGGAATCGTAATAGCGGCCGCTGGGAGTAATTGCCAGCAGTTCCCGACTGCCGGGGTCTTTAAGTCGCAGGCTGATATTACCCGCCGTGCCCACCACCAGCCCCTTCCTCTCCATCTCCTGAGCCGCCTCAATCACCTGTTCCTTTTCAGATTCCCACATAAATATATAACCCCCTTATCAAGATGATTTTAGTATAGCCTTCGACCGCGGGCACGTCAAAGGTGACCTCGGCTGATTAAAATATCTAAGAGCCCTGCAGTTTCGTGGCAGATAGATTTGCCCCTGTTATAAAGTCAACCGGATAGATTATTCGGACTTTTTAGTATCTGAGACCGGCACCAAATTGGGTGGGGAGAGGCGGACGACGGCGTTATATTCCGGCGGGCAGACGAGCTGGCAACTGCCGCACTTGGTGCATTTTATCTGACTGTAAGATAAGCCAACATTATCTTGACAGAAAATCATACAATATGATACAATATGGCCATGGCTGAAATTGGCAAGAAAATAAAGACATTGAGAACAAAAGTGGGCATAAGCCAGCTAAAGTTAGCTGAGCTTATGGGTATATCCCGTCCCGCCATATCTCAATTAGAGAACAGTCGGCGTAGGGTCTCTGCTGCTGAGCTGGATAGGCTGGCAGAGATATTCAATGTCTCTGTCAATAGCTTGCTTGACAGAGAAAAAGAACCAGAGGTAATTTTGCAGGACAGACCAAAAGAAAGGATATACCAGGCCGTCATTCGCATAAATGTGCCACAGAAGAACCTTGAGAAATTCAAAGAGGTGTTGCTCTATATCTTGAATAAAGTTGGTTCCAAGCCAAACATCGGTGAGACTGTCATCTACAAACTGCTCTACTTCGTGGATTTTGATTTTTACGAGAAATATGAGGAGCAGTTGGTAGGTGCTACCTATATCAAAAACCACTATGGGCCTACCCCTACGGAGTTTAACAAGATAGTTGAAAGCATGACAGATAGTGAAATTGTCCGAGTTAAAAGCAAATACTTCGACTTCCCTCAAACCAAATACTTGCCTCTAAGAAAACCCGATTTATCGAAGCTTAAGGCTAACGAAATAGAAGTGATTGACAATGTGCTGAATAAGCTGTCCGATATGAATGCCAGCCAGATAAGCGATCATTCTCATAACGATGTCCCATGGTTGACCACAGAAGATGGTGAGGTCATTGAATACGAATCTGTCTTCTATCGAACCGCCCCTTATTCGGTGAGGGAATATGAATAATGGGGAAGTTCAGCCAGATTTCCCGCCTGCCCGAATTCGACAAGGATCTGAAGGGGCTCCATAGAAGATTTAGGACTATCGAACAAGACTTGGAGATATTCATTGATAAAGAGCTTTTCCTCTATCACAAGCTAAGCATTGACAACAAGGGGATTTTCCTCATTCCAGGTTTACCACTAAAAAATATCGCTGTTTACAAAGCCAAGAAGTTCGCCTGCAGGTCTTTGAAAGGCAAGGGAGTTCAATCAGGCATAAGAGTCATTTATACCTATTTTGAGAGCAGTGACACCATAGAGTTCATCGAGATTTACTACAAGGGTGATAAGGAAAACGAGGACAGAGAAAGAATATCAAGACATTATTCGAAATAAGCGCAGTGTGAACTACCTGACTATTCAGGCTTCTTGGTATCTGAGACTGGCACCAAACTGGGCGGGGAGAGGCGGATGACAGCGTTATATTCCGGCGGGCAGACGAGCTGGCAACTGCCGCACTTGGTGCACTTGCTCTGGTCGATGACCTTTATGCCCTTATCGTTGGTAAGGATTGCCTCTACCGGGCAAGCCAGAACACAATGCTCACAGCCACGCTCGCATTTCTCAGGAAGTATGTAATAGGCGATTAGCTCCTTGCACACCAGCGCCGGACATCGTTTCTCAAGGATATGAGCATCGTATTCATCACGAAAATAGCGAATGGTGGTCAGGGCTGGATTGGGCGCTGTCCTGCCCAAGCCGCACAGTGAACCACCCCTTATGTCTTCACCGAGTTCAACCAACAACTCCAGGTCTTCAGGCTTACCCTTACCAGTAGTAATATCCTCTAATATATCCAGCATCTGCTTGGTGCCAATGCGACAGGTGGAGCACTTGCCACAGGACTCTTTCTGTATAAAGTCAAGGAAGAACTTGGCGGTATCAACCACGCAGTTGTCCTCATCCATGGCAATCACACCACCTGAGCCCATGATTGCGCCAGCCTCACGGAGCGAATCGAAATCCACCGGTGTCTGTAACATGCTTTCCGGCAAGCAGCCTCCCGAAGGACCGCCTATCTGCACCGCTTTGAACTTCTTGCCGCTGCGTATGCCACCACCGATATCGAAGATAAGCTCGCGCAACGTTGTGCCCATGGCTACCTCCGCCAGCCCGGTGCTAACCGTTTTGCCGGCTAAAGCGAACACCGCCGTGCCCTTGCTGCCTTCAGTGCCGATGCCGGAAAACCAATCAGCGCCGCGAGACAGTATCAGAGGTACATAGGCGTAGGTCTTTACATTGTTAAGAACCGTAGGCTTGCCCCAAAGCCCCGACTCTGAAGGATATGGTGGACGTGGCCTCGGCATTGAACGTCTCCCCTCTATTGCCATCATGAGAGCCGTCTCCGCACCGGAGACAAAAGCGCCGGCACCCTGGACAATCTCGATATCTAAGCTGAAACCACTGCCGAGTATATTATCGCCCAAAAGCCCCAGATTCCTTGCCTGCTCCAAAGAGACCTGCAAACGCTCAACAGCCAGAGGATATTCAGCCCGAATATAGATAAACCCTTCATGAGCGCCGACGGCATAAGCGGCAATAGTCATGCCTTCGATAACCTGCTGTGGGTCGCTCTCCAGGACAACACGGTCCATGAAAGCCCCCGGGTCGCCCTCGTCAGCGTTACAGATTACATATTTAGTCTCGCCGAAAGCCTCCCGACACTGTTCCCACTTCCTACCTGTGGGAAAGCCAGCACCACCACGCCCCCTGAGACCAGACTTTTTCATCTCCTCAATTATGGCATCAGGCTCTATCTTCAGAACTTTAAACAGGCTGCTGTAGCCGCCGCTGGCGATATAATGGTTTATATTAACGGGGTCGATGTAACCGCAGTTACGCAGGAGCAGGCGATATTCATGCTCAAATCTGGACAGCTCCGGAATATAAACCGGTTTGCCGTCACCACCATCAAGCGTGCCCAAAGCCAGGTCGAGGCAGGGGTCATCGCCCATGACATAGCCTTCAAATAGAGTGGGCACAATCTGGGGAGTTACATTGTTATAACAGACGGTGAAAGAACCCGGCTTGACTATTGTCACCAACGGCTCTAGTGAGCAAAGGCCGATACAGCCAACCTCGGTCAACTTGGCCTTAGTATTGCTCTTAGCCAGCTCTTTGTTAAAGGCTTCGACTACCGGCAGTGCACCGGCAGCCCGGCCGCAGGTAGCCGTACCGACTAGGATGTGTGGGATTTCACCGTGATACCGGGAGTCCCAGTCCGCCTTCGCCTGCTTCTGAATCTCTTCAAATGTCATGTAAAGTGCCACCATCACCCTTATTCTGTCATTGCGAGGAGCGTAGCGACGTGGCAATCTCTGGCAAGGTACCGATGAGATTCTTCGCTTCCCTCAGAATGACAAGGAGGAAATATAATAACGACATATTGCGCCATCAACTGCCCTTACTGTTTCTCCGACTGCTCCTGACTTACCGGCTTTATGGTCACCAGCACCTCCTCCACCTTCGGGGGCGTCATCCTCGGGTAGACGGAGTCGCCGATTACCACGACAGGAGCCAGGGCACAGCAGCCAACGCAGGCTACCCTATCCAGACTGAACTCCTGGTCAGGTGTGATGCCGCCGACCTGGATGTCAAGCTCTCTAGCCATAGCCTCAAGTACAAGCTTGCCTCCAGCCAAGTGACAGGCGGTGCCCATACAGACCTTCACCGGGTGCTTCCCCAGGGGTGTAAAGCGGAACAGATTATAAAAAGTGGCGATGCCGTACACCGTGCTTTCCGGAATTTCCAGAAAGTCGGCGATGGCTAGCATCGCCTCCTTTGAAATGTAGCCAAGCTTATATTGAACTTGCTGAAGAAGGGCGATTAAATGGCGTCTATCCTTCTT
>CAZUEB010000137.1:0-4371 GCA_964619115.1 uncultured Dehalococcoidales bacterium | reverse complement strand
GATAAGAAATGTGGATTGGTCTCTAAGTTGAACATCTTATCGGGGAAAGTCGGTGTCAGATAGCTGAAATGAACTCTGCCTTTAGATTGCTCCGGGTCGATCCCATTAATCGCCTCCACGCGTATCAGACTGCAATATTTCTCACCTTCCTTAGGTGGCCTGCCCTGTCCGGAGACGGTGTCGCCAGGTCTTAAGCTGAAGCGTCGAATCTGGGAATTGGAGATGTAGATATCGTTGGGTCCGGGTAGCAGGCTCTCCTGGCGCAGGAAGCCATAGCCCTCGCTCACAATGTCAAGTATGCCGCCGACAAACAGGTAGCCCTGCTGTTCGGTCTGGGCTTGAACAAGCCGCATGATTAGCTCTTGTTTCTTAAGCCCACTGTAGCCTTCGACCCCCTGTTGCTTGGCCATATCGACCAGTTCATCTCGAGTTTTTGTTTCAAGTTCAGCGATGTTCATGTTAGTAACCTCTCAAAAATAAATTCTAATCTCTAAATCCTAAACAAATTCAAAACCCCAAATACCAATGACCAAAAATTTTGAAGAACGTCATTGCGAGGAGTCCCGATTGAATCAGGACGACGTGGCAATATGGGGAGTGGTGTGGTGAGATTGCTTCGCTTCGCTCGCAATGACGGTGGGTGCTCAGCACCTTTAGTGACCAAAACCTTTGGTGTCTTTTAGTATTTAGAATTTGGAATTTAGTGCTTACCATTTGTTGTAGGTCCCATTACCTTGTTCCAGTCTTCCAAAAATCGCCTTATGCCGATATCGGTCAACGGGTGTTGAATCATCTGCATCAGCACTTGATACGGAATGGTAGCTATTTGGGCGCCAGCTTGAGCCGCCTCAATGCAATGCTGCGGATGCCTGATACTGGCAGCGATTACCTGTGTCTCAATCGAATCAGGATAGTTATTGTAAACCGCCACGATTTCCTTTACAAGTCTCATGCCATTTTCGCCGATGTCGTCGAGCCTGCCGACGAAGGGACTGACAAATGTGGCTCCGGCTTCGGCAGCCAGTAGAGCCTGGTTTACAGAGAAGCAAAGGGTAAAATTAACCTTAATGCCCTCCCTGGTTATTTGATGAGTAGCTTCGACGCCTTCTAAGCTGGCCGGTATTTTTACCACCACGTTTTTTGCCCAGGAGGCGATTTTCCTGGCTTCGGTGACCATTCCTGATACATCCTGGCTTACCACCTCGGTTGATACCGGGCCAGGAACTATAGAGCAGATTTCCTGGACATGGCGTTTGTAGTCCACCTTGCCCTCTTTGGATATCAGGCTGGGATTGGTGGTCACGCCGGTAATCACTCCCATCCTGACGCCATGTCGGATGTGCTCGATATTAGCTGTGTCTAGAAAAAGTTGCATGTGTTCCTCCTGAAGGTGAAATTAGATGTAAAAGTCTCATGCTAGTGGTAAAGTCACCTGAGTGCCTTCGACCAGGGTTCCCTTGGCAGCCCCAACGAAGCTGGCGAACAGTGGATGTGGGTGGTTGGGGCGTGACTTGAATTCAGGGTGAAACTGGCAAGCCACCATCCAGGGATGGTCTTTGACTTCGGCTATCTCAACCAGTCGATTATCCGGAGATAGCCCGCTGGGGATAAGCCCTTTCTGCTCCAGCGGCTCTCGGAAGCGGTTGTTTACCTCAAATCGGTGACGGTGGCGCTCATGTACTATGGCTTCTCCGTAAGCTATGGCTGCTTTTGTCATGGGGACCAGTTGGCAGGGATAGGTGCCCAGCCTCATAGTGCCGCCCATGTCGGTGACATCATGTTGTTCCGGCATCAGGTCTATTACCGGATATGGTGTGTTTGGGTCAAATTCAGTAGAGTTGACCTCCTTGCTATTGAAAGCATAGCGCCCGAATTCAATAACCATTACCTGCATGCCCAGACATATGCCTAGATAGGGGATATTATTCTGGCGAGCATAACTGGCTGCAGTTATCATGCCTTCTATGCCGCGGTAGCCAAAGCCGCCCGGCACTATAATACCCTGTGCCGACTTCAATAGATTTGCATTGCCGTTGGACTCCAGGTCCTCGGATTGAACCCACAGTATGTTTACCTGCCGGTCATGGTGCATTCCGGCATGACATAGAGCTTCCCGCACGGAATAGTAAGCGTCCTGAAGCTCTACATACTTGCCCACAAGAGCTATGTTCACAGGCTCTTTGGGGGCTTTTAGTCTGGCTACCATATCTCGCCAGTCGTTCAGGTCAACATCTTTGGCTTCAAGTCTCAGGCGGCCAACAATTAAATTGCTCAACCCCGCCTCCTCGAGTATAAGCGGCACCTCGTATATGGTTTCAGCGGTGGCCAGCGGTATAACCGCTTCTTTAGCCACATCGCAAAATAGTGATATCTTTTCTTTCAAACTTTCGGGAATTTCATAGTCGGAGCGGCATAGAATGATGTCCGGCTGTATGCCGATGCGCCTTAGCTCGTTAACGCTGTGCTGTGTAGGCTTGGTCTTAAGTTCATTAGTGGTGGCGATGTGAGGCAGAAAAGTAACATGGACGTAGAGGACGTTGTCTCTGCCCTCTTCATTTCGCATCTGGCGTATGGCTTCCAGATAGGGCAAGCCTTCGATGTCACCTACGGTACCACCAACTTCAACGATGACTACCTCAGCGCCTGAGGATTGGGATACCTCTCTAATCCTCCGCTTTATCTCGTTGGTAACATGTGGTATAACCTGTATGGTGCCGCCAAGGTAATCACCATGCCGTTCCCCGGCGATAACCGCCGAGTAAATCTGACCTGAGCTGGTGCTGGAAGCCGAAGTTAAATCGATGTCGATGAACCTCTCGTAGTGCCCCAGGTCGAGGTCGGTCTCAGCGCCGTCTTGTGTGACGAAAACTTCGCCGTGCTGGTACGGGGACATAGTCCCCGGGTCGACATTGAGATACGGGTCAAGCTTTTGCACGGAAACTGAGATAGAGCGGCTTTTCAAGATTCTGCCTATGGAGGCGACACTGATACCTTTGCCTACTGAGCTGACTACGCCACCGGTTACGAAGATATACTTGCTCATTAGCCTATTCGATGCTTAGTCTGATTTTTGAAGGCGAATTCTCCTGAGAGGCACTGTTTTTCCGGAGAAGCGAATGTACGTGTCACCATAATCTGGTTCTAGTTATAACTATAAACATATTTTATGCGCTTCATTGCGGGAGAAAACTAAACGGATAACAAGCTTGAATGTAGAGGTAAGTGGTTTCTTTCAATTATAGAGAACTTTTTTGCAGGTTGTCAAGTTTTTGTCAGGCTCTTAGCTGCGGCGCACCCTGAAGATGAGGAATATTATGACAATTAGCAGAGCTGTGCCGATGGCTATTATCACCCATGCCCAGAGCGGAGTCCTGTTTGGTTCTGGCTCTAATGCCGGAGGCAAAGGTGCTGCCTCTGTCTGAAAGCTGAAGGTTGCGGACCAATCGCTCTGCACCGGCTCCAGCGCCATCACCCTCCAGAAATAGCCCTCACCATGTTCCAGTTCGCCGTCGTACTCGTAGGCGGTGGTGGCTACCTCAGTATCCTTGACTACCTGTGTCATAGCTGCATCATCAGCTAGGACGAACCTGTACTTTGTGGTATCTTTGAATGGTGACCAGGCGAAGGATGCCGGTTTTACCGGGCAGTTGCTCCGTCCGTTATTCGGGTACAGCGACTGTAAACCATATGACGGACTGCTTGCCGGAAACCCTGACCCTACGGTGAAACTTTTAACTTCAGACCACGGGCTGCGCATGACCTGCCCCGTGGCTGCCTGCCTGACTCGCACCCGCCAGTAGTAGGTGTGCCCGCTCTCTAAATTAGCCCACGGGGTTAAGGCAGATGCGGATGGGGCTCTGCCGCCGGCAGGGTAGTAAACGGCAGGCGATTCGGTTGAGGCAGGGGTGAAGGCGCCGGTATCAACGACTATTATGGTGAAGCCAGGGTCTTTGGCTATTTGTACCTGATACTGGCTGGATAGGCAAAAATCCTCCCAGCTCAGGTCAATCTCCTGGCTTCGCCCGGACACGGGGTCGCTCCCTATTAAGGTTTCGTCAGACGGTGTAGTTGCTGCTGTATCTGATGCGGCGGTGGTGTCTGTAGCCGTCTGTGAAGGGGCAGCAGCGTCACTGGCGCCGGCGCTGGGTGTGGGCGGGGGCTGGGAAACGTTCCCCTCTGGCGAGGCTGTTGGCATACAACCGCCGACCATGCCAGCCGAGAGTATCAGTGACGTGATAATTAGCGCTAGATGCCACTTTTTTCTCTTCATGTTTCCCTGCGTAGTATGTAGTTTAGGTAGGCAGAAAAACTTTGTCAAGCTGAGCAAAAATCCCAAATTTCAAACAATATCTAAACCTCTCAAGTCTCAAA
>CAZUEB010000136.1:0-4408 GCA_964619115.1 uncultured Dehalococcoidales bacterium | reverse complement strand
CTTTTAACCAGATGTTTCCTTTTTCTTTTGGTGACCTGGAGCAAATCCTGCTCCCATCTCGAGCCTACGGGAATGACCAGCCGCCCTCCTAATACCAACTGCTCAAGTAATACCTCAGGAACACGGGGGGCGCCAGCGGTAACTATTATGGCATCATAAGGAGAGCCATCCGGCCAGCCTAAAGCCTCACTGGACGTGTGAATCTCAAAGTTCTTATAACCAAGCTCACACAGAACCCGCCTGGCTGACTCAGCTAACTGAGGAATGCGTTCGATGCTGGCCACCCATTGCGCCAGCTCAGCTAATATTGCTGTCTGATAGCCGCTCCCGGTACCTAACTCCAGTACCTTCTCTTCACCCTTGAGACCCAGAGCTTGAGTCATCAAAGCCACGATAAAAGGTTGAGAAATAGTCTGCCCGAAGCCAATACTAAGGGGCATGTCCTCATAAGCTGCGTAATAATAGTCAGGGGATACAAAACGCTCTCTGGGCACGTGTCTCATGGCTGACAGCACACGTTTATCACGAATCTCGTGCCTCAGGCAATCGAACAATCTGGCTCGAGCTGCCTCTAAACCCACGCACTTGCTACCTTAGGCTTCAACTGAGAACGAAAGCTAATATAAAAAGTATTAGAAATAGAGCGCCAGAAATAATACCTATAAGCCGCAATTCAGGCAATATATACTGATAGCGATTTGCTTGAGCCGACGAGATAGCTGATGCAACCGAAGGCGTTGCTGCTTTGGGTTCAAGCGTTGGTTTAGTCGGATAACTGCGCTCGACCGGCGCTCTTGGTACTATCTTTCCAGCCGCCCGCATCTTAGCTTTACGTCTCGATTTTCTTCCCATAGTTTTACTCCAAAAAATCTAGCGTTATTTTCTACTGCTGTATATCAAGGATGGGACTCTACCTGAGTATAAGCTCTGGTGGTTGAAATATGGGCATGCCCCAGAAGCTCTTGAACAGACTCCAGGTCGGCACCGCTCTTCAGCTTATGGGCAGCAAAACTGTGCCGCAAACTACGAGGCGTCACCTTACCGCTGAGTCCAACCTTATCAGCATAGCCCTGAACAATCTGCCAGAAGCCCTGCCTGGTAAGCCGTTCACCACGACGATTGAGGAACAAAGCCACTTCCTTTTCATTGCTCAATAAGTCAGGGCGAACCACATCTATATACTCTTTGATAAGCCTTGCCACAGATGGGTCTACCGGGATAACTCGAGACTTCGAACCCACTCCAAGACACCGCACCGTATTCTTCCTCAAATCGATGTCACGCGTGTTCAGCGCCATCAGCTCACTGGCTCTCAAGCCAGTAGCATACAGTACCTCCAGCATTGTCTTATCTCTCTTGGCGTCTATGGTAGAGAGCTTTGCTGGTTCAGATAACAGGCGACGGACTTCGGAAACAGCTAAGGGTTTAGGCACAGATTTACTTATCTTCGGCGAAGCCAAGCTCGGCGCTAAATCGCCTCTTAACCTACCCCTATCCACCATAAACTTGAGGAACGATTTTGCTGCAGCTATCTTACGAGCCACCGTAGATGGCTTGTACTTTCTCCCCCTCAGACTATACAGATAACCCGACAGGAGCTCAGCAGTCAACATGGGCTCCGAAGGGCCTCGCCCAGATGCGGTGTTCTCCGATTTTACATATTCCGCCAGCTGGGTTAAATCGTTGTGATAAGCTGCCAAAGTGTTCTGGGAATACTTCTTTTCGCTGGCTAAGTAGTCGAGGAATGACTTTATGTCTTCTTCCATTTCACAACGCCCTGCTTATTCTAGCACAACATAATCCGCAAAGCTACGTATATAAACGAAATTTTTGAGAGTTTTTGTCTACTTTCCCCACCCAGTGCTACAATAAAACTTAGCAGGATGACTATATCTATCGAGGAACAGCTAAAAACTCTGCCGGCAAAGCCAGGGGTCTATATCTTCAAAGACAATCAGGGCAAAGTCATTTACGTCGGCAAAGCAGCCAGCCTTCGTAACCGGATGAGAGCTTACTTCAGCCCTAGCACGAGCCTATCATCAAAACTTGAAAAGCTCGTAGCCAGGATAAGCGACTTCGAGACTATAGTTACCGACTCGGAACAGGAAGCCCTCATCCTGGAATGCACCCTGATTAAAAAATATCGCCCCAGCTACAATGTTCGCCTTAAGGACGACAAAACATTTCCTTATCTTAAAATAGACGTGAAAAATGATTGGCCAAGCGTCCGTATTACTCGTCGTTTCCATAAAAACAGCGACAGGTATTTCGGTCCTTTTGCCAGTGCCAGCTCCTTACGTCAGACATTAAGGTTAATAAAGAAGATCTTCCCCTTCCGCTCCTGCAACAAGACAATTACCGGCAAAGATGCCAGGCCTTGCCTGGAATATCACATTAACAGTTGTCCGGGACCCTGCATTGGTGCTGTAAGCAAGGAGAACTATCACGATGTAATAAAACAGGTTGTCCTTTTTCTCGAAGGCAGGCAAGAAACAGTCCTTCGAGACCTCAAAAACAAGATGGAAAAAGCCTCTCAGCAACTCCAGTTCGAAAAAGCAGCCTTACTACGCGACCAAATCCAGGCTATAGAAGAGGTCATCGAAGGGCAGAAAATTGCCGTCACCGTAAAAGATGACCATGATGCCATTGCCCTGGCACAAACCAGTGACCTTGCCTATGTAGAAATTTTCTTCATCCGCAGCAACAGGCTTATCGGTCGCGACTATATCTTATTGGACGGAATCCGAGATGAGGAACCGAGCCAGATAATGACCAGCTTCATCAAGCAATACTATGCCTCAGCCTCCTCGATACCGCCTCTAATCCTGCTCCAGTATCCCGTTGAAGAGCCTCAGGTTATCACCAAATGGCTGGCAAATCAGAGAGGTGCAACAGTTAAATTGCATGTGCCACACAAGGGAGCAAAAAAACAGCTAATGGATATAGTCGCAGAGAACGCCGGGCAGGGGCTGGCATTATACCAGGCAAAACAATCGACAATCATTAAATCTGCACTCGTCCTGGAAGAACTGAAAGAGAGACTCGGTTTGCCCCGGCTCCCGCTGAGGATAGAGGGCTACGACATCTCAAATATCCGGGGCAATCTGGCAGTCGGCAGCATGGTTGTTTTTGACAAAGGTCAACCCAAACCATCGTATTACCGGCGCTTCAGAATCAAATCGGTAGTCGGCATAGATGACTATGCCATGATACAGGAGATGCTAAGACGGCGTTTCCGAAGGTCATTAGCCGCTGACGACAAGTGGGCAACGACACCTGACCTGATTCTCATCGATGGCGGCAAAGGTCATCTCAATGCTGCGCTGGAAGTGCTGAGGGAATTGAAGCTAAACTCAATCCCTGCCGCCAGTCTGGCTAAAGAAAAGGAAGATGTATTCATAGCTGGCAAAAATGAACCGCTCGATATTCCGCAGACATCCGCAGCACTGTATCTACTACAAAGGATTAGAGACGAAGCCCATCGCTTCGCCTTAGGTTATCACCAAAAGCTACGACACAAAGAAGTCATAGCTTCAACCTTAGATAGTGTCCCGGGCATCGGCCCCAAGCGCAAGAAAGCTTTACTCAAAAAATTCGGCTCGATTCGAGGCATCAAAGGGGCATCGATAGACGAGCTGTCCACAGTGACAGGGATAACCACCAAACTGGCTGATAAAGTAAAAGAATACCTTGAATAATTTGCATAGCAGGTATTGACAACTGGTGATATAATCACTCTAAAAGGAGATTAACAATGTTAACGGCATCAAGGTGGCTTTTGATAATAGGCAGCGCGCTATTACTTATGGACGTAATCCTGATAGTAGCCAAAATATCCAACCCAATTCCAGGTTTTCCGTTGCCCTGCCCCATAACCTGGTGCGTGCTTGGCATCGGGCTACTCCTTTTCGCCATCAGCAGCAAAGCCTTTAAGAAGTAGCCAACACCACTTCTGCCTCAACTGGAGGGGGCAGAATGAGGGTGAATACAAACCGTAGGTACAAGACCTTCAGGTCTGTCCGCTCCTTATACCTCGTCTAACAGGACTAAAGACCGGTGCCTATTTTTCGGCTAGGAACATCGCTAAAGTTTTGGCATTCCTGATTGCATAGGCGCCGGCGTCGTTGTTGAAATAGATGTAAACTGCTCTCAGATTTTTCCCTATCTCAGCAATTTTCCTTGCCCAGCTAGAAAGCTCCTCATCATTATAGCAGCTCCAGTACAAGCCAGTACTGCCGTGAAATCTCACATAGGCGAAATCAGCCGTAGCTAACACCGGGCAGGTAAAATCGGGCATATCGAAGACACACAACCCGACACCATATCGCTTTAGAATATTGAAAACGTCATCATCGAGCCAGGACTCATGGCGAAACTCGAAAACATGGCGATACTGGCGAGGTAATAT
>CAZUEB010000135.1:0-4508 GCA_964619115.1 uncultured Dehalococcoidales bacterium | reverse complement strand
CATTCATTCAGGCCCACGCCAAAAGCGTGAGAAACCTGGATGTCTAGCTTTCAGACTTATTTCCGTTTCCGGTATAGCTTCTTTTCTTCTATATAACTCTCCACCGCTTCTGGCACCAGCCCGTGAATAGATAGCCCCCGAGCCAGCCTCTTTCGAATGTCCGTAGAACTGATGTCGACCGGCGTTATGTCCAGCCAGACCACATTCTGAGTTACACCGGGAACAGATGATTCCAGAGCCTTCAAATCCGGACGGCTGAAACCCGGCCTGGTAACCGCCACCAGCTTGCAGAGCTGAATCAGCCTGTCCGGCTCCTTCCATTGAGACAGCTCAGCCAGGCTATCCCAGCCTACTAAGAAGAAAAGCTTCGCCTCGGCACCTAATTTTTGCCGCAAAATAGTTACAGTTTCCACACTATAAGAGGGGCCGGGGCGGTCTATCTCAACAGTCGAAAGCTCAAAATAAGGCCTGGTTGCAATAGCCTGCCTCACCATCTCTACACGGTGAACCGCTGGAGTAATAGTCCTGCTCTTTTTAAGCCATGGCTGCCCTGCGGGAACAAAGAGAACCCTCGCCAGGCTGAGCCTTAGTCTGGCTTCTTCGGCTATGACAAGATGTCCCGAATGAATAGGGTCAAACGTGCCGCCTAATATGCCTATGTTCATTTTCTAACCCGCCTAACCTTTGGCTTAGGTCGGAAGACAGCTATTGACGCCTCCGAACCAGCAAATTCTTCCCCGACCATATCCAACATGCTGATTATTTCTGACCTGAGCTCGGGCAAACCTTGCCTGGTAATCGCCGAAACGAAGAATACCTTTATCCCCAAAGAGCCAAAGAGCCGCCTGATCTCTGGCAGGCGAGCTTGAACCTCCGGTAAATCCATCTTGTTTACCGCCACAAGCTGAGGCTTTTGCGCCATCTCCGACTTATACAAAGCCAGCTCCGTATTCAGCCTGTTCATGTTATCAATTATACTCGGGGAGCTACCATCTATCAGGTGAAGCAAAACCTTAGTTCTCTCAGCGTGACGCAGAAATTCATGCCCCAAACCTTTGCCCAGATGCGCACCATCTACAAGGCCGGGTATCTCAGCCAAAACAAATGTCTTCATGTCTACTTCAACCACACCTAAAACTGGCTCGAGGGTGGTAAAAGGATAATCAGCTACTTTCGGCCTGGCTTTAGACATGGCCGCCAAAAGGGTTGATTTACCTGCATTAGGATAGCCCATAATGCCCACATCGGCAATAATCTTGAGGTCAAGAACGAGGTGACGTTCCTCGCCAGGCTCACCTTTAGTAGCCGTTTTAGGAGCCTGGTTTCTGGACGTGGCGAAATGAACATTACCCAAACCACCACGACCCCCTTTAGCCACCGGAATCTTTTGCTCCTGCTGGCCCAAATCAGCCAGCAGCGTTTCCTGCTCGCTTTCCTTAAGAAATACCATAGTTCCTAACGGCACTTTAATTTCAATGTCATTGCCCTTTGCACCATGTTTCTTCTGCTTCCCACCGCTCTTGCCGGACATCGCTTTAAAACGCCTCTTATGTCTAAAGTAATTCAGGGTAGTTACACTCCTATCGGCAACAATATAAACGCTTCCGCCACCCCCTCCATCACCACCATCAGGACCGCCAAGCGGCACAAACTTCTCATGGCGGAAACTAACTATACCATCACCACCATCTCCCCCGGATACCATAATATCTACTCTGTCCACTAAACTAATATCCTTATAATATCTTTATCTTATATTATAGGCTTAAATTATTAATAATACATAAGAAACACCATCATGTGGACAGAGGCACATTGTGGGCGGAAAGTCTTGGCTTTGCAACCTTTGATATGGGTGTTTATCAACAGAGTTGGGGAAATTGTCCACTATCCGGCGCCGCTTTTCCACAAGCACCGGCTGTTAAGACGCGGAAGAGGCTCTTCTGGGCCTTAAATTTTGCCGAATTTCTTTTATTGAGTTGCGGAGTTGTGGATTGACGTCTAGCTCGGCAGTGATTTTTTCGCAGCCGTGCATTATTGTTGTGTGGTCCCTGCCTCCCAGCATTTTGCCTATTTCAGCCAGGCCGCAGTGATTTTGCTCGCGCAGCAGGTACATGGCGATCTGACGGGCTAATACAGTCTTTTTGTCTCTCCGCTTGCCGGTTAGTTCTTCAAGGTCTACGTCGTAGTAGTTAGCTACAGCAGTCATTATGAGCTTGGGGGAAAATGTAGCTTCCTGTCTGCTGTCTTTTGGTATCATATCTGCCAGTGACTGCATGGTCAGTTGCATATCTAACTTCGCGCCGCTCAGCCTCGAGTAAGTGACGACTCTGTTAAGTGCGCCTTCTAATTCTCGAGCATTGTGCTGGAAATGTGTTGCCAGAAATCGCGTCACATCCGGAGGAGGGGATGTATTTAACTGCCGAGCTTTAACTTTTAAGATGGCCAGGCGCGTTTCTAAATCCGGTAGCCCCAGGTCGGCGATAAGTCCCCACTCAAGTCGGGACTTTAATTTTTTGGTGACCGATGAAATGGCTCTTGGTGGACGGTCGCTGGTAATCACCATCTGGCAGTTATTTTCATAGAGGTCGTTGAAAATGTGTAACAAGCATTCCTGGGTTTGCGTTTTGCCGCTCAGAAATTGGACATCATCGACCAGCAAAAAGTCGGCACTCCTGAACTTGCGGTGGAAGTCATCAATCCTGTTGTTCTTGAGGGCGACTATGAATTGGTTGGTAAACTGCTCGGCGCTGGCCAAAAGTATGCGAAGGCCCTTAGCTTTGGCTGCGTGTCCGATGGCATGCAGCAGATGTGTCTTGCCTGTGCCGGTGTCACCGTAGATATAGAGTGGGTTGTACTTGTTCCCGGGGTCTTCAGCAATCTCCAGGGCTGCTGCATAAGCCATGCGGTTGCATTCCCCGACTACAAAGCTATCGAAGGTGTATTTTAAATTGAGCCTGAAAACTGGTATTGCTGGGTCCTTCAGTCTGGCGCTTGTACCGCCGTCGGTCTGATAAGCGGGTGTCTGGCAGATATCCTGGCTTAGTGCTCGGATTGCAAACTGTACGTCAATGGTCTTGCCGGTGATGCTGGTCAATGTCCTTTTAATCAGAGAATGGAGGCGACTTCTTAACCATTCGGCGATGAAGATATTGGGGACACCGATAACGAAGACGTCTTCCTTATAGCTTATACCGCTGGTGTCCTTAAGCCAGGTATCGTAATTCGGCTTATTTACTTGAAGTTGAAGTTCTCCCAGAGCGGTTTCCCAGATTTCTTGTGCTGACTTCAACTCATTACCTGCCAAAAAAAGTCTTAAAATTCCCGCAAATGAAACAAAAATCCCCACCCTCAGATCTATTGCATCTTCAAATTTTGCGGTCTGTATTAAGCTTCAGTTTTGTGATGAAGAGGTTAAAACAGATAGACCGGAGACCCACACCACAACTCCCTAAGGGTAACACAGCGGGCTCTTGGGGTGTCAAGGGGTTTTTTGACATAATGGAGAAAGTTGTTAAAATTTTGTTAAACTGTTGTTGCCATGGCAAAACGCATCATTTTTATGGGCACTCCGGAGTTCGCTGTTCCTAGCCTGGAGGCTTTACTTCGCAGCAATTATCTGGTAGTTGCCGTGTATACGCAACCAGACAGGAAGGCTGGGAGAGGGCAGGCAGTCATGTCCTCTCCGGTAAAACAACTGTCTTTATCTCATGAGCTGCAGGTAGTTCAGACGGAGAACCTGAAAGTCGCTGGTACAGTTGAGAGGTTAGCTGAGTTTGCTCCCGACCTCATTGTGGTGGCGGCTTTCGGGCAGATTCTACCGGCTGAGATATTGGATTTGCCCAAACTCGGTTGCCTGAATGTCCACCCCTCTCTGCTGCCCCGGCATCGGGGCGCCTCGCCCATAGCCACCGCTATCTTACAGGGTGATGAAGTGACCGGAGTTACAATTATGCTGCTGGACGCTGGCATGGATACCGGTCCCATTTTGAGCCAGAGAAAGGTGCCGATTTCCGCTGGTGATACCGCCGGTTCGCTCGGCATTAAGCTGGCTCAAAATGGTGCCCAATTACTCATAGAGACGTTGCCATTGTGGATTGATGGGCGAATTGAGCCGCAGCCTCAGGAGGAAAGCCGGGCTAGCTATAGCAAAGTCATCAATAAAAGCGATGGGGAGATAGACTGGCGACTGTCAACTCTGGAATTATGGAGACGTGTCCGCGCCTTTGACCCGTGGCCGGGTTGCTACGCCTGGTGGCGAGGAAAACGTTTGAAGCTTGGGCAGGTAATGCCGCTGGAAGGTGAGAGGTCTGGTGAACCTGGCGAGGTGATAGCTTTGTCTCCGTCGGTGCCGGCGCCGGTTGGAGTTAAAACTGGAGATGGAGTTCTGGGGTTGCTAAGTGTCCAGTTGGAGGGGAAGCGGGAGATGTCAATAGATGAGTTCGTGCGCGGGCAGCGGGATTTTATCGGCAGCCGTTTGCTTTGACAGGATTCCACGGTTTGATTAA
>CAZUEB010000134.1:0-4512 GCA_964619115.1 uncultured Dehalococcoidales bacterium | reverse complement strand
GGGTGGTCTTTCTCTCGGATACGGCAGCGCACTGGCTTGAGCGCTACCTGCAAACACGAAAAGACGGCTTTAAGCCGCTGTTTATCCGCTACAGTGGCGGAGTCGATACTACAAAAGACGGCGAAAAGATGCGGCTGACAGCAAGGTCGGTCCAGGAAATCGTCAACAAATATGCCAGGAGATGCGGCTTACCCCTCGAAGTCACCCCACATACCTTGAGGCACTCCTTCGCCACTGACCTGCTAATCGCCGGCGCTGACCTTCGTTCCGTCCAGGAAATGCTTGGTCACGAGAGCATCCGCACCACCCAGGTCTATACTCACGTCACCAACAGGCACTTAAAAGAGGTCCATCAGGCTTATCACAGCAGAAACAAAGGTTAACTCTAAATATTATGTCAAGTCATCCTAGCGAACTAATGGAGGGGAAATGAGCAAACACGAAGTCATCATCATCGGCGGCGGACCAGGTGGACTTACCGCCGGATTATACACATCTCGAGCCGGACTCAAGTCCCTGCTTATAGAACGCGGCATATTCGGCGGCCAGATAGTGAATGCCAGCCAGATAGATAACTATCCTGGCTTCCCCGAAGGCATCTCCGGATTCGACATGGCTTCGCTTATGAACGAACAGGCCACCAAATATGGGCTGGAGACAATGACTGCTGAAGTAACCGATATTAGGCACGGACACGCCTACAATATCATAAGCCCGGAGGGCAATTTCGAAGCCGAATCGGTGATTATCGCTGCCGGCTCAGAATATCGTAAGCTCGGAGTTATGGGTGAAGAAAAACTTCTGGGCCGCGGTGTTTCCTACTGTGCTACTTGCGATGGTTTCCTTTTCAAAGACATGGATGTAGCAGTGGTCGGAGGTGGTGATACAGCTATCACCGATGCCCTTGAGCTGGGGCAGCATGCCGGCAAGGTATACATTATACATCGGCGAGACCAACTACGGGCAGGACATGTCTTGCAACAACGGGCTTTAGAACACCCCAAACTTAAACCTATATGGGATACAGTGGTCGACGAGGTTACTGGAGATAATAAAGTGAGTGGACTCAAGCTTCGTAATGTGAAAACAGGTGAAACTTCTAACCTAAAGGTGGCTGGTGTTTTCGTTGCAATAGGGATCATACCTAACAGTAAATACTTTGCAGATATAGTCGAGCTGGATGAAACCGGGCATATCAAGACCAACGAGTTGATGGAAACCTCGGCACCGGGCATCTTTGCCGTGGGCGATATCCGTAAAAATTCACCCCGCCAGGTAGCCAGCGCCGTTGGCGACGGCGCCACCGCTGCCCTATCCGCATTCAAATACCTTCGCGAAAGAAGCTAAACTTCCGCCTGAACACAGCCACCTTCATTGCTATATATTATGTAAAGTATTACCTTTCAATGACGTCGATGTCTGCTCAACCTAAACTGCGATGGTGGGCTCGGCAGGGTTCGAACCTGCGACCAATCGGTTATGAGCCGACCGCTCTGCCACTGAGCTACGAGCCCCTCAAAGACCCCAAAAATCTGCCTGGAACGGAGCTGCTCCAC
This sequence comes from uncultured Dehalococcoidales bacterium, assembly GCA_964619115.1. Lineage (GTDB taxonomy): Bacteria > Chloroflexota > Dehalococcoidia > GIF9 > UBA5629 > 9FT-COMBO-48-23. The sequence continues at coordinate 2,956 of CAZUEB010000134.1, read as the reverse complement.
TGCCCTATCCCGCATAATAGTATATCATAGCACTACAATCAGCTGCATCAACTTGATGAGACAAAGCAAACTTGACCGAACATCAACTTTTGTTATAAAATTAGCAGTCAGAAAATGAGAGTGCTAATTTGCTTACCAAGAGATGGTAATACAGACTATAAGCGCTATTCTCTCCGCTAATCAGGAGGTTAGCTATGCCGGTTTACCAATATATATGCCCGAAATGCAACCTGAAGTTTGAGCTAAAACAGAGCTTCTCTGATGAATCTATAGTCACTTGCCCCAAATGCCAGAACGGTGCGCAGCGGCTTTTCTCCCCGGTGCCTGTAATCTTCAAGGGTTCCGGGTTTTATTCGACCGACAATAGAAAAAGGGAACCAGAAAGCACAGGCACGGAAACTAAGGCAACCAAGACAGAAGATAAAGTCGAGCCTAAGGAGGCACAGCAGCCGGCAGCTTAACCGCTCTTGCCAGGCAGGTTATCCTGTGCTACACTCAAAGCCGGGTCCCTGTAGCTCAGTGGACAGAGCGGCTGCCTTCTAAGCAGCGGGTCGTGGGTTCGAATCCCTCCAGGGACGCATTCAGGTCTGTTTATCTCCCCTTACCACCCTTCCTTTTTTCAAATCCCCTGTGCTGCGCTTTCGGTAATCCCGCATCCGGCAACGGGTAGAGCAGAACTTTGCCCGCGGGTCCCGGGCATCGAAATATTCACCACAACCAGGACATTTTATGGACCTGGCTATGCCACTAATCTCCCGGAGAAACATCAACCATATCACTGCCAGCAAAGTACCGGGGAGGAAGTAAATATCGTGGCTTTGGGGATCTAGCATCCTCGGGGTCAATGTGTTGACTAAGCGCTTATCCGCTTCCAGAGAAAGATAGTACAACGCTGGTCCTCTGGCATCCCCCTTATGCCACCTGCCCAGCAGATTCATATTCGCCCTGCCCACCAGTTGCACATAACTGTTGCCCAGTCCTATCGTTATGCCATCTCGATGCCATAAAACAACATTTTTAAGCTCCTCATCGCCCGCCAGGACCATATCCCACAAGTTCAGGCATCCAGCCAAATCTGCAATCTCCTCCCTCCACCAGAGCAATGATTCCCCTAATTGTAACTGTCGCCCGGTATCCTGGTTCCTGAATACCAGGTCGTGAACCGACTGACGCTTCAGTAAGCCATACTTGTTCGCGAATTCCACTATATCCCTGTCGTCATTTTTTACCAGACCGGCAAACTGGCGGTGCAGGCTGCTATGAGGCGATTCTAATTCCATAGTCATAAGCACTGCGCTCCCCTTCTTCAGAAAACCATATCTGCGATGCCTTATAGAATTGGGCACTATCCACAAAGGCTTGCCCTCAGTCTTCTTCAAGCCAATATTGAATACCGTCTTTAGTACTTCACTCTTGAAACTACCATCAATAGAAGTTAGCGGCTGACATTGATTGACCCTGGCAAGCACCTCACTATCGTCAAAGCCAGGCACCAGTGTTTTACTAAGAGAATAACCATGCTGGCATACACTCAGCAGGGAGCTATACGCGCCAATGTTTATATCTTTCATATCGTTACGGATATCTATATATTTCCGTAACATAATTCTATAACACAAATAGAGGCAAGTCAAGTTTGCAGGCAATCAGGGTGCGATGGCATGAATTCGAGAAATATTCTATAATTCCTGAAGCTACATGGAGCAACGTCAATTTAACCAGGACATCAGAAAACTAAAAGAAAGTTTAGGCTCGCTTCCCGAAGCAACTGTTACCCCCGGCTTCGTAGTTGTCAGCGGTTTACCGGGAACAGGTAAAACATTCTTCTGTCGGAAACTGGCTGAGAGGCAACCCTTCTGTATACTCGAGAGCGATGCGCTACGTAAAGCTCTGTTCCCCTCCCCTAATTACGGTGCTGAGGAAAGCGCTCGCCTCTTCGCTGCCTGTCATAGCCTTATAGAATGGCTTCTAAGCAATGGAGTCCCCGTTATCTTCGATGCTACCAACCTGTCGGAACGCCACCGCGAGCATCTCTACCGCATTGGCGACAGAACAGGAGCCAGGCTGGTTTTAGTACGCGTAGAAGCGCCGCCAGCAGTGACCTACCAGCGACTTCAAGCGCGAAAAAATGGAGCTGCCCCGGAGAATAAATCCGATGCTAATTGGGAAGTCTACAGTCAGATGAAACCAAGAGCGGAAAAAATATTGCGCAACCACTTTGTAGTCGATACCTCACTTGATATCATTACTGCGATTGACAAGATAATACGTACCATAAACCGTTGAAATCATAACCAGGTCTGTATCGAGGGCATTCCTTTCCACGATAAGATGAGCTAAAATAGATTATAGCCAAGCCTCGTAAACTATAAAAGCGAGAGTTGAGGGAAAAGTTTAATACTGAGGAGGCAAAGTTGGAAGTAAAGGTAATAGCCGGTGATATTACAAGTGTTGAAGTTGATGCCATCGTGGTCAATCTCTTTGAAGGAGTGAAACTTCCCGGGGGCGCCACAGGCGCAGTGGATAAGGCTCTGGATGGAGCCATTACTAAACTTATCGAGCAAGGCGAGATCAAGGGAAAGCTTAATGAAATCAGCATCATTCATAGCCTGGGCAAGATTCCGGCACGGGTTGTGGTTGTTGCTGGGCTGGGCAAACAGTCCGATTTTACACTCGATAAAATTCGTGCTTTAACTGCAGAATTCTGTCACTCTTTAAGAAAACTGAACTGCCAACGAATAGCCACCATCGTCCACGGTGCCGGCGTCGGTAAGATCAAGCCTGAGGCAGCGTCTCAGGCTATAACCGAGGGCAGCCTGCTAGGATTATACAGATTCCGCAAACACATAACTAAAGAACCTGAAAACCATGATATAACTGAAATTCTTATTGTAGAAAGGAATGCAGCCAAACTAACAGCTCTGAAACAGGGCTGCAAAAAGGGACAGGTAATTGC
>CAZUEB010000133.1:0-4562 GCA_964619115.1 uncultured Dehalococcoidales bacterium | reverse complement strand
TTGTGCATAGATGAGGTTACTGATGGCCTTCAGAAGCTTCTTCTGTTTTTCATTCCGTTGTTCTTGATTTGTCCAATCTCTTGAACCAGATACTCAATGAGATCGCTATCACCATAACCGCAGCTCCCATGATGTAGAAAAACAGGACGTTCAATATGGCGATCTCAAATACATAGCCGATAGCGCCCATTATGCAGATAATGCCATTGACTAAAAATGAGAATTTTATCACCTTTTCCAGCTTGCCAGATGAAAATATTGGTACCATGAACAATGATGAGAGGCTAAAGAACACAGTCCATCCAAGCATGTTTATGGCTACTATCACGGAGTCAGGATTTAACTGTATGAACTGCTCGAGCCCCTCAGTGTGTCCATGCAATATGCCCAGTCTAACTGCGGTAAACTGAACGAAGTAGTGGATGGAACTTAGCGTGGCGAATATCACAGAGAAACATAGACTAGCTCTGGTGAAAGGCTTCTTCTCATCAGATGTATTCTCGTGAACGCTGTTGACCAGCAGAATAAATAACGGTGGGGTCAAGAACGCCAAGAATTGACAGGAAGTGAAAAGGGGAAACCAAGTACCGCTTGTAGAAATGATAAAGTCGGGCAGGCTCGTCCACGTAGGTATTCTAAAGAACAAGAGTATAGCCAAAAAGCTTATCGTATAGGCTATGAACGCAAAGGCTATCAAGACAGCAGCCCATAAACCGAGCTTAATGGATAATCTGCTCATTTTGGGTGGCCCTCCGTATCCTACTGGTTTTACTTACAATAGTCTATTCCAATGTTCCCAACTGGTCAATTCGGCACAATCTTCTACTACATACTGACCTTTCGTTGCTTCGCGTCACAACTTACTAGAAAGTGAAATCTGCCGCTAATCCGGAGGCCGACCTTTTCCAGAAGGTTTAGCTACCTAAGCATGCCAAACAACTCAGGAATTATGAGGTCCGTCTTGCCATAAGACATGAAAATCCTGTAGTACTTTATCTGGGCTTCAAGGTAGTCCTTACTGTGGCATGCGACGAACCTTTCAGCGTTGTGAATCATGGCATTGTTTAGTTCAATCAAGAACTCCGAGGGTACACCCGCCGTAATCGGCCTGTCTGTGCATACCAAAAGTATGCTCCCAGAGACTGGGAAAAAGAATTGTGGGAAGCTACTGATGAAGGTGCTTTTGTTGTCTTTTTTTATGATGAAGGGGTTGTCGCCCACCAGATGCCAAGTCTTTCCGTCCGCCACGTAGAGAAATCGCCAATCATTTACTCGCATAGCCCAGTCCTTCTTTTTAAAGAATGGGGCAAAGGGTATTACCTGTCTAAACATCTTCTGGAAGGTTTCACTATTCTTCAACTGATCTGTAATTTCCTTCGGAGCTACTTCACCGGCTTTGTTCGTTAGTCTGAAGAAATCAAAATCGTCGGTCCCGGTGAACGCCGTTTTTGAAAGGACCTCTGCTCTCTTAGCGTTGCTAGGCAATCTCCAATAGAGGAAGAGCAAGAAGAAGAGGAGGTGCATCTTGTCAAGAAGCGCAATAGGGGTGATGCTAGTTGACTTTCTAATTCTATCAAGAGCTCCCCACGATTGGTTCTCCATTTCGGTATAGAGGTCTTCGAGAAAATCGGACGACTGGCCTTCTGGAAATGTGACCGTGTTCAGATCGTTTTCGAAGAAAGTGGCACTAGGATTAGTCTGGAAAATCCTGTCGGCTTTCTTGTCCCATACGTAAAAGCTGCCTGTACTGTCGACAAATCCCCGCAAGTAATGCTTGGGCAGGTAGTGATGCTTTCTACTGGTCGGTCGTGTCATGATTCATTCTCCGGACGTGTCTGTACTCCGGTTGCCTTCACCAATTCTCTCACGTAAGAGCGAGGCTCTGCAATTTTGATCAAGCTTGTAAGGCCAAAGCTCTCTCCCAACCGCTAAGGCACACGAAGTATGCAGATAATAAAACGGAGATTCAACAATTTGAGTTTTCGTTAAGGAAAGAGAAGTATAACAGTGGTATTGTTATCTACGTAGCGTTGCGATAAGTCTGTCAGGCTTAAGCAGCAAATCCAATGCTGTGTTGATATCGGTTACTATCACATCACAGTTAGTAATCGCCTCAGAAGATGTACCTTCAGGGCCAAGCACACATATGCCCAGAATCGACTCTTTCAACATGGACGCATCATTGGAGCCGTTTCCTACGGAAACCGTGTTCTCGCTGCCCAATTCCTGTACTAATTTAAACTTTTGAGCCTGCTCGTCGCCAGGTGCAACTACTAAGCACCAGAGCAGAGCTTGAACAGAAGCTATCTGACAGACGTGTATACTTGGCAGATATGGAGACCGTCACGAAATATGTGAAAGACCTTCGTGACTTGCTTGATGAGAGTCCCATCATGGAGAGAAAATCATTTATCAAGAGTTTCGTAAAAGAGGCCAAAGTAACAGGTGCTGAAGTATCACTTATCTATACGCTACCGATGTCACACCGTGGAATAACAGACGACGAACTAGCAGTTCTGCCTATTGTACGACATGGTGGGCCATTGTGGACTCGAACCAACAATCCATTGTGGAGTGAGCCGTGTCTTACACCTGTATTAACAGGAACAGGCCGCTGAAAAAGAGGAGGGCGTAGGTCAGCACCTTGAACCAGAACTCCTTGATGCGAATCAGGCTGCCGACGATTATGCCGATTATCAATCCGGGCAGCACCATGGCTGTCATGCCCACTTTAGCTAAATCCATCTGTCCGCCGACCACGAAGCCGATGATTAGTCCCACATTGAGCATTAGCCAGAGCATGGACAAGGTGGCACGGAATGCCTCCTGTGTGCTGAACTGGCGGCTGGCATAGTACACAATCGGCGGACCTCCGGTGGCGAACAGGCCGTGAAAAATGCCGCCGCCGATAAGAAGGGGAACTCTATAGTACCAGCGTAGCTGACCGCCGGGCGCCTTCTTTATGAAAAGCATAGCCAGTTCGGCGACGGACACGACGATGATAAAGCCGCCGAGCACCATCTTCAGCGTGTTTTCATCGGCGATTTCCCGGCTGAGTATGCCGATGACCATGCCGGCTGTTGCCAGCGGCAGTATAGACAGCAGCAGTACGCGCCAGTCGATGTAACGGTGCCACCTGGCTACCAGCCAGATGCTCTGCAACAAGCCGAGTATGACCAGCATGGGCACCAGTGTATTCAGGGGTAGGAGATAGATACCCAGAGCCAGGGCGATTAGTGTGCAACCGAAGCCCAGTACAGTCTCGGCAGCGTGCGCCAGGACAAGTATGCAGCCCAGTAGGAAAAGCGTTAAAGCCATGGCATCAATCAGTGGACACGGTAGAGGTCGTTCATGTATTGCACGGCGAAGTCCTTTGCCATGCTGCGGTCGGGCATGGAGCCTATCATTCCGTACATGGCAGCCTCGCCGGTTATATCCTCTGGCTTCAGTTTAGCCACTTCTTCGACTGAGGCGCGCAAATCTGTCAGGAAAGGTTCCACGATGGTGGCATGAATTGGCGTGATGGTCATGTGTAGTGAGGGAGGCAAATGCTGGCTATCGATGTACCAGCGGTATTCCTTCATCTTCTCGCCCAGTGCGAAGATATTTAGCACGTCGCTGCCGATGGCAAACACGGTTGCCGGCGGTTTACCCAGCACGTATAGCTCCGGGATGGCTTTTATTCCCTCGAGCAGACCTTTCGTCGCCTCCATGCTTTTCTTCGCCAGATTCATGTAGCCCTCCATGCCCAGATATTTCAATGCTGCCCAGCTTGAGGCTATGGGTCCACCGGGTCGGGAACCGGACACGTTAGGCGTGGCGTAGACGCCGCCGGGCCAGTCGGCATAGGCGAAAATCTGGTGCTGCCGCAATTCTGGATTCCGATACAGTATTACCGATGCCCCCTTGGGCGTGAATCCGTACTTGTGAATGTCAGCCGATATGGAGCACACGCCCGGGATTTGGAAATCGAAGTTCGGTATGGGATAGCCCAGCTTCTTAACAAAAGGCAGCACCACCCCGCCGACGCAGGCATCCGTGTGCATCCAGATGTCATTCTCGGCAGCCAGCTTGGCCAGGTCTTCTATAGGGTCGATGATACCGTGAGGATAAGACGGCGCCGAGCCTACCATCATGACTGTATTTTCGGTAATCGCCCGGCGCATGGCGGCTACGTCGGCAGCCAGTGTTTTTTTGTCCGTGGGCACAATAACAGTCCTCAGCCCCAGATAGTGCGCCGCCTTGTTAAAGGCTGGATGTGCCGAAAGCGGCATGAGCAGCTCGGGCTGGGTGATGTGAGACTTCCGGGCGCGGGCATAGTCGCGGGCTGCCTTGACCGCCACCATGATGCTCTCCGACCCGCCGGAGGTCATATTGCCCACCGTATCCGCATCGCCGTGAAACAAGCTTGCCATCATGGAGGCAACCTCGGTCTCCATCTTAAGCAGGCTGGGAAAGGCAAAAGGGCTTAGCCCGTTTTCCACCACGAACATGGTATAGGCTTCCCCGGTTACCCTGGCTACGTCTTCACCGGCATTGAAAATGAGGCTGAACATTCGCCC
>CAZUEB010000132.1:0-4596 GCA_964619115.1 uncultured Dehalococcoidales bacterium | reverse complement strand
GTTGCCTCTTCACTTCCCACCGGTAGAAAATTTACTACGACATCCGTTTTTGTTTCTTTAAGAATGCCAACAATGTTAGCTGTAGCCCCCGATGACTTGGTGATTATCTGCGATAAATATTTCCCCAGCCCATCGTGAGTCATACCTCGGGCTACTTTGACCCCTGTGCTAGGAACATCGCAAAACTTAAAGGTATTGTTAGGCTTGGTGAAAATGGCTTCGGATAGGTCCTTGCCCACTTTGTTTTTATCTATGTCAAAGGCGGCTACGAAGTTTATATTGCTTATATGATAGCCGCCCAGATTTATATGCATTAGGCCGGGCACAGACTCGCCCTCTTTTGTTTTTTTATAATAATGTACGCCCTGAACGAGTGAAGAGGCGCAATTGCCTACACCTATTATAGCTACATTTATTTTTCCCATGACTGTTTCCTCTTTTCTATTTTACTGTAATATTTAGATGATGAAACCCCTATATCCTATCCACTTGGCTTGGGGATAACCATCTTTGGTGACCTGACTAGTAGTATTGGAATCCTGGCACTGTGCAATACCTTGTCAGCCACGCTACCTAATACCCAGCGGGTGAGACCCGTGCGACCATGAGTTGACATAGCTATCAAGCTAATCTTTTTATCTTCGGCATATTCTACTATTTTGTCGGCTGGGTCACCAGTGGCTACCTCGTATTTGGATTTAATTCCATTGTTACTTAATCTCTCGGTGATGCCTTTCAGATAATTTTCGCCAGCATCATGCATATCATTGATAAACTTTCTCCAGTCTGGGCCACCAAGTAAACTGGCCTCCACTGTCCCAGGTGGTGAGATGACCTGTAGCAGGTCGACCGAAGCTTGTGATTTTGTGGCTAGTATTTCGGCATAAGCTAAAGCTGATTCACCAACGTCTGAGCCATCTAAAGGAGCAAGGATTTTGCGAAGAGGGTTTAGCTTGTCCGCAGTACCGGTTTTAGTGGGGCGTTTGCTTCGGACAAGCAGAACCGGGGCTGTAGCTTCACTTATCACCTTTTCGGCTACGCTTCCCATCCACCAACGCGTGATACCGCTTAGGCCATGGGTAGCCATAATAATTAAGTCAGCCTCTTTTTCTACAGTGAAATCGAGGATTTTATCTGCTGCGATGCCGTAACGGATGACTGGCTTAGCTTTGATATTGTCGCTCTGGAGACCACTTGCGACTCTGTTGACGTAATCTTCAAGTAGGCGATTTACGCGGCGCGTCTTTCTCCCGATACCTATACCTAAAATGTGCACGTGAGAATCAAATTTTGGAGCTAAATCTCTGAGGTAGGGAAGTACACTTTCAGCTTCCCCAGAACCATCTAAGGGGACTAGAATTTTCTGTAATCGCAACATACTCTTCACCATTTTATTTAATTGATTATAGCGTAAGCTCTTGTATAAGACAAAGCTTTTATGGTATTTTTGAGGGGTGCTTTATGATTTTCATACCCACACTTTTAATAGCGATGGCGTTTTATCACCATTAGAGTTAATACGTCGTGCTGTTGTTAAAGGCTATTCAGCAATTGCTATTACTGACCATGCAGCGCTTGGCTCGCTTGGCAGACTGATCAAAGAAACAAGCGAAGATTGTGCCCTAGCCAGAACTTATTGGGATATTCTAGCCATCCCCGGTGTAGAGCTTACTCATGTTCCACCCCGTGCTATCTCTGAGGTGGCTAAACAAGCCAAAGAAATGGGGGCCTGGCTCATAGTAGTACATGGCGAAACATCTATGGAACCAGTCGAGAAGGGTACTAACCTTGCCGCTGTCCAATCTCCCTACGTTGACATTTTGGCCCATCCGGGCATCATAACAATTGAAGAGGCCTCTCTGGCAGCCCAAAACAATGTCTTTATTGAAATCACGTCTCGAAGAGGACATTCTGCGTCTAACGCTCATGTTGCTTCGGTAGGCCAAAAAGCAAAAGCGAAGCTTTTGGTTAATTCTGATGCCCATGACGAAAACGACCTGCTCACGCCGAGCTTAGTTGAGTCTATTCTTCGTGAAGCAAATATAAACCAGCGACGGCACAGGCAAATTATCGACCGTAACCCCCTGCTTTTAATTGATAAAGTTAACAAATTGTCTTCGGGCTCTGGCTGAAGATATAATGAACTAGCCCTTGCCAATCCGGAATACCTTAGTTCCACAGGATGGACAGTTTCCGCGTGTCGCTGGCCTCTTGTTCTTCAATGTTACGCTCTGCGGGTTTTTTATCTCCACTTTCCTCCGGCATTTGAAGCAATATGCCTGCGCCATGTATTTCACCTCCTTTCGTCAAAGCTGAATCATATCTATTATAGTACAGACTGTCAAGGCCTCCAGGCGTTTCTAGGTAGAAAGGCTACGAGGCTGTGAAAACCTTATATGGGTGCCATGACTTTTTCTCGGGGATAAATTTCAACACGGCTATGAAATTCCCGTTGAGATTGTACGCGCGGCAGAATGTATCTGAAGATGGGGAAGTTTTGTCTAAAGGCAATGAGCGGCCGTTTCTGATTGCTATTTCATTGTCTTTATCAACAATGATTGCTTTCCAGCTTGAAAGCGGGCTGTCCACAGAGTGGAGTAGCTCTTTCCAGGAGTCTTTTTGAAAGGCACATTCAATTTGGGGTAGGGATAATGCGTTTTCGATGTAAAATGGCCCGCACCGTAGCCTGGTCAGATTTTTTAGATGAGCGCCACAGCCGAGGTATTGCCCGAGGTCATGAGCCAGAGAACGTATATATGTACCCTTGCTACAATCCACGTTGATTGTTATAAGAGGCGACTGGCAGTTAAGAAGCTCTAGATTAAAAATTTCGACCTGCCTTGGCTTTAGTTTTATCGGAATACCAGCACGAGCTAGTTCATAGTATCGTTTGCCCTGGCGTTTCAAAGCACTATATATTGGAGGCACTTGATTGATGACGCCTTGAAAATGCGTAAGGGCCTCCTCTATCTGGGTAACAGTGATATCACTGGAATCTCGGCGCTCGATTGTTTCCCCTTGTCTGTCAAAGGTATCCGTAATTACACCTAGTTCAACTTGTGCGAGATATTTCTTGCTGCTATCCGTTAGAAACTGGGTGATTCGGGTTGCCTGACCAAAGCAGATTGGTAGAACTCCTGTAGCTATTGGATCTAGTGTACCGGCATGTCCGACGTGTTTCTCCCCGGATAGGTGCTTAAGCCGAGCTACTACATTGTAAGAAGTCTTACCTTCTGGTTTGTTGATGTTGAGAATCCCGTCAATACTCATCTTCGTTTTCCGTGTCTTCGGAAGAGACTTGCTCAATTAGCTTCAGGATTTTTGCTCCATGCTCGATAGAATCGTCAAGGTGGAAGCTAAGTTCAGGTGTGTACCTTAATTCTAGGCGTTTTGCCAGTTGTCTACGAAGGAATCCCGATGCAGCAGTGAAGCCTTGCAATATCTCGTTTTTGTTTACTTGGTCTCCCAGAGTGCTGATGAATACCCTGGAATGTTTCAAGTCAGGAGATGTCTCAACTTTAGTTATTGAGATAAGACTAGTAAGTCTCGGGTCATTGATTTGCTCTCGGAGCAAATCACTAATTTCTTTCTTAATTATGCTATCTATTCGCTCAGTACGCCGTGTCATGTTTGTTCCTTTAAGTTTTTAAAGTAAAGATGTATTTGGTATGTAGAGGAGAATATAAATGGAGAAACAGAAATCAGGATTGTTTAGCTTACGATTTCCTGTCGGAGGGATTGAATAATGTCGCCAACCTGGAAATCTGTGAAGCCTTCTATTTTAATGCCACATTCAAAGCCGGTGGCTATCTCTTTAACATCTTCCTTGAAGCGCCTTAGGCTGTTAATGCGGGATTCGTGGATTGATTCGCCTTTGCGTATAACTCGAGCTAAAGCGTCTCGTCTTAACTTCCCTTCTTTAACTGAAACTCCAGCTACCCTGCCCTTTTTACCTGTGTCAAAGATAGCCAGCACTTCAGCCTGTCCTTCTACAACCTCAGTATAGGTTGGCTCCAGCATACCTTTTAGTGCCTTATCCACATCTTTTACCAGTTCATAAATTATATTGTAATACCGGATGCTTATGCCTTCTGCTTCAGCTAATCGCTGTGCTCCTGGCTCTGGTCTGCTGTTGAAGCCGATGATTATTCCTTTTGAGGCTAAGGCAAGTAGCACATCGCTTTCTGTAATACTGCCGCTACCAGAATGGATGACTCTAATCTTAACCCTTTCGTCGCCCAGTTGTTCTAGAGAATCTCTGATGGGTTCTATGCTGCCCTGGACATCTGTTTTAAGGATTATGTTGAGCTCCTTTATCTGGCCGGTGCTGATTTGGGTTGAAAGATCACTCAGGCTCAAAGTCTTAGCGTGGGTCGGAACTTTTTGCTGCGTGCCCTTGTGCTTTTCCAGTAGCGTCCTTGCCTCACGCTCGCTGCCGACGACGTTAAAAGAGTCCCCGGCTTGCGGGACTGCATTTAGGCCAAGAACTTCTACAGGGGTAGCAGGTTCAGCTTTATTAAGCTGCTTGCCCAGCTCATTAAACATAGCCTTGACTCTGCCCCAGGTATTACTAATTGCAATGGTATCACCGGGCTT
>CAZUEB010000131.1:0-4615 GCA_964619115.1 uncultured Dehalococcoidales bacterium | reverse complement strand
GGTTTGAATCTGAGCCGCCAGGGGCTCGAACCCTGAACCTGCTGATTAAGAGTCAATAGTTAGGCTTTATCAACCAAACTGTTATACTTGCGGCTATAGCACCAATAAACATCCATTCTGGAAGAATATCAACCCAAGCATCCATTTTCTCTGCCAAACTGGGATAAGCTGGACGGTAAATTGGTTCGCCATAAACATCTTGTCCAACAATTTTTGTATCGAAAAGACAGATGCCTAGAGCTATAATGGCTCCGACTACAGCACCAATTACGCCAACACCCAAAATTCTCTTTATTGTTTTCATACTAACCTCTCGAAAGCACTGCAAGTAATGTCACTTATATCGGATGGTTAATTGAGTGACATCTGACTATCCACCATCAATACTTGTGTCCTCAGACAGATAGAAATTTCTGCTCACAATGCAAAGCCGGCATCTTTCAGATACGAGCGAGTTCACTTTTGTGTAAAAAGGCTACAAATAGGATGTACTTAGCTGATTTTACGCTTTACATCCACTTTCCTTTAATAGCCCAATGGATAACTTGAGCGATACCGTAGATTATGCCCATAGTAATAGCTCCAACCAATACACCCTCTAGTAAAAATAGTTTGAGGCTAAATTCTGGGCGAGGCATGAATATGGCAGCCAGCACTGTCAATAAATAAGCCAGCAATGCTACAACTACTGTGATTCTGTTTGCTAGTTGTCCCCTCTTCTTTTTGGGGCAAATAATCTCGCCGGCAACAGCACCGCCCACGCAAAAAGCTATCAACAACCCGAACCCAATATCTACCCACGTTTGCATACTTTTCCTCAGATTAGCTGATCTCGTAAAATACTGTGGTGCATAATTAGGGTAAGCTCTCCAATCGTATTTGTCAACTATTGTCCAATATCATCTATTTGTGCCTATTAGCCCTCAGCATCCTACCATTACATCTAAATTGGTCAGAGGTGCTGAGAATGGCTAGAAAGAAAGCAGAAGAAAACATTGAACGGATATTCTTTACCTTTACTGAGGCCAGGAGTTTTTAGGAGTTAGCCACCAGACAGTATACAAGCTAATGGAAGAAGGTCTGCCATCACACAAGATAGGCAAGAAGCGGGTGTTCTTGAAAGAATACCTGGTTAGATGGATAAAAGAACATTAGAAGACGGATAGCTTTGCTGGCTGTTCCTTTATTATATTATTTACGGCTATCTGGTTTTGTGGTCGCCGTCAGCATCTGGTATCTTCACTGACCCGTCTTCATCAAAAAGAAACGAGAGTACCATGTCGGGTTCTTTGAAAATATCTTCAAATTGCAGGCCGTATTTATTCCATTGAAAAGCTAGATATGCCGCATAATCTCTCTGATTCCAATCGTCAAATATGGGAGAGGTTGAAAACCCCTGAAGTGATGGAGATGTTACCATAACCTTATCCCCCTCCCTTTTTGGAAGCCATGTAATATATTTAGGGACACGATTCATTAGGTGGGCTTTGTAGCTTACTTTAGCAACAAGTTCATCGAACTGGATAGGATGTAGTCTTATACCCTTGAATTTCTCGAAGTAATCAGAAAAAATCTCTTCTTGAGCACCGTTATCTTCCAAACAGGCAATGATGCCAATTTCTCCCATACGTATTGAGAATGTAAGCGTCAAAAACTCATCATGATAATCAAAGTCTCTCCTGTCCCCATAAGAATGAGTCTCTACCACAAAGATTGACCAAGGATGAAATCCTACAAATTCAAAGGGCATTCTTACTGATTGTAGGAATGTGTGCAATGTTCTTAATTCCTGCAATATTTCTGGGTCAGTAATAAATCCTTGCATAGGGTCACTTCGTTCTATACGCAAAGATAGTTCCTTAAATAGTAGACCATAGAATATCTTTGTAATCCACTGGAAGATGAGCAGTTTATCAAGCTTTGCAAATTCTGAGAATCCTTTTTGGTAATATTGCTTGACTGCGTCCTCAATTGTGGCCAAATATACTGTGTTACACGACTGACAACACGGAATAGTTAGTTTCCGATATGGAATTGTCGTCCTGTTCAGTAAATGTATTTTTTGGTTCGTTAAATGAAATATCTGCTGAAGCCATTTTGGGAATACGTGTTCGGTTGTCCTTTTCTTTCCAAGTTTATGTCCGCATAGAAAGCACCTGTCGTATGTGAACGACATGGCATCAAATGGATTGTAGAACTCATCGTCATTCTGATGCTTAGTCTTCTTTTTAATTGCCATTCTGGCGTGATTCTATTCCCTCACAGTAGTGGGTGTCAATGGCTGTCCAGCTAACTAAACTTGGCATAATTCTGGATTCCTATTTTACCAGCCAGTATTGAAAACCACATATTGCCTTCCCCAAATCAACCAAAAAAACCAGTCAGAAGCAAACTAGGCAGTATCAACCGGTAGGCGAGGATTCAAGGCTCCGATATAACTTCAGACTATCTTCAAACTTGACCGAAAGAGTATATCTCAATACCATGTCCAGGCTCTCCCAGCCACCTAGCCTCATAAGATGCTCAATGTCCATTCCAGCACGATGCAGATTGGAAGCAAAAGTTCGTCTGAAAGTGTGGGGATTGCAGGGAAGCCCAGTTCGCTTTTCTAGCCTTCTTAGCATGGAAACAATACCCCAAGGCTTCATATGCCAGATATTCTCTCCTGTGCCGTTCCCAGAAATCCATTGCCTTAGTAGATTAGCAGTCCTTCCGGTAAATGGTGCCTTCCTTTGCTTATTACCCTTGCCCCATATTGTTATAGTATGGCTCTCCCAGTTAATGTCACCAGCCTTGATATTGGCTAACTCACTGAGCCTCATACCAGAATCGGCAAGTAGGCTAATGATAATCTCATCTCTCAAATTGTCGGCTTGCTCTATCAGATAGGCGACTTGCTCCATTGTCAGGCTTGGAAGTATTTGTCTGCTAGGTTTTGGAGCATCTATATTTTTGACAGCATTTTGCTTGAGGTGGCCTTCCTTACTAGCCCAATTACAGAATGCTCTGATTGCCCTATAATAAGCATGTTTGGCATTACCACATTTGAGATTTGTCAAGAATTCATTTATGCCTTGTGGCGTTAGCGGATAGCCTCTTAAGAACGGAGTTAAGCAAGTTCGATAGAATCTAATGGTTTGAGGTGAAATCCATTGTCTTCTCGAATTGAAGAACTTTGTTAACAAAATGAGGTTGGCATTTGTTAACAGGATTGCTTTTGATGGTTGTTCGGAAGACCTGTTTTGAAGCTGCTTTGTGGTGAGCCGCCAGGGGCTCGAACCCTGAACCTGCTGATTAAGAGTCAGCTGCTCTCCCTGTTGAGCTAGCGGCCCAAGCGGGCTCATGTTAACACCCACACATTCGCAAGTCAAGCTTAATTCGATTTTTCGACACGTTCAGGACATGATATAATGAAGCTGCCCCCGGAGAGCGTGAGTATAGTGGAGAAGCCTTTCGAAATAATCGACCATACTGCAGATATCGGTATTGTCGCTTTTGGTGCCGATATCAAGCAGGTCTTCGCCAATGCCGCCCTGGGACTTTTCACCCTGATGGCAGACACGGATGACTTCAAAGAAGATGTTGAGCGTGAGCTAAAACTATCAGCTGAGGATGTGGAGGTCTTGCTGGTAGAATGGCTGAACGAGCTTATTTACATCTTCGATGTTGAACATATCTTCTTCAAAAGATTCGAAGTCGACGAAATCACCAGCACTCAGATAAAAGCCAGGTGCTTCGGAGAGAAGATAAAAACCAGCCGACACAAGCTAAAAAGAGAAATTAAGGCAGCCACCTATCACATGCTAAAGATAAACAAAGAAGACGCTGGTTATAAGGTTCAGGTAATCTTCGATATTTAGGGAATTAGCCATGCCAAAATGGCAAGGACAGCTTAACAAAATAGACGATTACCGCTGGGAGATTCCCAGGAGCTACAAAACGGGGATGCGGGTGCCAGGTCTGGTCTACGCCGATGAGGCTATGCTGGATGCTATTAGAGAAGAACAGTCTCTGGAACAAGTAGCCAATGTGGCTTTCCTGCCCGGCATAGTAAGCCGCTCAATGGCTATGCCTGACATTCACTGGGGCTACGGCTTTCCCATAGGCGGAGTGGCAGCTACCAGAGTCAGCGACGGAGTCATTTCACCAGGCGGAGTTGGCTACGATATCAACTGCGGCGTAAGGCTTCTGCGAACCAATCTGACTGAAAATGAAGTTAAGCTCAAAATCAAGGAACTCGTTAATGCATTGTTCCACGATATTCCATCAGGTCTGGGCTCCGAAGGCAAAATAAGAGTAGGCGATAAGGAGATAGACGAGCTACTTACCGAGGGCGCTCACTGGGCAGTAAAACGCGGCTTTGGATTACCTGAAGACCTGGAAGCAACCGAGGAGACTGGTCGTATGAAAGGAGCTGTCCCGGATAAAGTAAGCGCCAGAGCCAAGAAGAGAGGAGCACCTCAATCAGGAACATTAGGCTCCGGAAATCACTTCCTGGAAGTACAGGTAGTACGGGAAATCTATGACGAAATCGCAGCTAAGGCTATGGGCATTGACCGAACTGGACAGGTTTTACTGCTCATCCACACCGGTTCAAGAGGTCTGGGACACCAGG
>CAZUEB010000130.1:0-4745 GCA_964619115.1 uncultured Dehalococcoidales bacterium | reverse complement strand
CTGTCCGGGGAAAACATAAGCGACTTTTATTGCTTCTACCATATCTCCTCCTTGTCGTTCAATCTCACCGATAGGTCAATCATAATTTATAAATTTCACTTATGCCACGGTTTTCAGTGATGGTTATGTCTCTAATCCCAGTAATTACTTGCCCGGTGTTTTTTTAGGGGTCTTAATCTCAACCACTTCTCTTCCTGCATAGGTACCGCAGGTAGGACAGACATGATGAGGTAATTTGGGAGTGTGGCATTGAGGGCAATCAACCAGTTTGGGAATGTTCAGAGCCAGGTGACTGCGCCTTTTCCCTTGCCGCGATTTGGCATATTTTCTCTTTGGTAACGCCATTTAGGTTTTACTCTCCTTCCCCAGGCTGATTAGTCTTGACCAGCGACGGTCAGCGGTGCGAGACGGGCACTTACAGGGATGTTTGTTCAGGTCTTGCCCGCAGGATGGACAAATTCCAGCACAATCCGGACTACACAGCGGCTTGGCAGGCATGGTCAATAAGGCATATTGTTGTATGGCTTCACTCAAGTCCAGTATCTGACTCTCATCGATAGTGAGATTATCAACCTGACCGGATGAAGATAAGTCTTCGGACATTGCCGCGCTGGGAAGAGATTCCTCTTCAAAGCCATAGCTTACCTCACAATCAATCTGTTTCAGGCACCGACTGCAAAGTGCTGTTACTGAGGCTGTCATCTCACATTTAACCATGATGCCGCTTTTAGTGCGTGTCAGGGTCACATCGCCTTTAGCTGAATTTATGTCATTAGCACCTATGTTCTCGTCCATGTGGTAGCTATGCTTTGAGCCTATTGGCTCCTTCAGTAGCTGAGCGACGTTGATTTGCATTTTATCTATCTAAATTTACGAATCTGGTTCATTATAAGTTGAGATATTTTTAAAGTCAAGCTAATGTAATTGTCGACGCAGGACTGCTTTTAATCGAGCTAACGTCGGTAGAATGTACCGAGTTCTTGGAGTATAATGGCTTCCGTGGGGACAAATCCAAGAATGGCTAGCAAGATTTTGACTAAGGCTGAATTGAAGGCAGAGGTAAGCAAGCAATTAGAGCAACAACGTAAGAAACTTATAGAATTGAGCCTCAAGATTCATGCCAATCCGGAGCTAGCGTTCAAAGAGGAGAAGGCGTCAAAGTGGTTAACCAGTTACCTGGCAAAAGGCGGTTTTCAGGTAGAAAGCGGGATTGGTGGGTTACCTACTGCTTTCAAGGCATCTTACGGTATTAATAAACCTGTAATTGCCCTGATTGCCGAGTATGATGCTTTGCCTGAGATTGGTCATGCCTGTGGGCACAACATAATAGGTGCGTCAGCGGTGGGGGCTGCTTTAGCTAGCAGGTGTATTGTTGGTAATTGTGGTGGGTCGGTTGTTGTTTTCGGTACACCCGCTGAGGAGCTTTTTGGTGGCAAGGTGTTAATGTTAGAGGCCGGCGTTTTCGATGGTGTTGATGCGGCTATGATGGTGCATCCGGGGATAAGGAATGCAGCGACTACAGAAGCGCTAGCCTGTATCGGACTGGAAGTTCAATATTTTGGCAAGGCAGTTCATGCTGCTGCTTATCCTGAGCGGGGAATAAATGCTCTCGAAGCTATGATTCTGGCATTTAACGCTCTTAATTCACTCCGTCAGCATATCAAGGATAGGGCTCGAATTCATGGCGTTATCACAAATGGTGGCGAGGCGGCTAATGTAGTGCCGGCATACTCCGCAGCTACATTCCTAGTAAGGGCTACGGATAATACCTACCTTGAAGAGTTAAAGCAAAAGGTTTTAAAATGCTTTGAAGGTGCATCAGTAGCTACCGGCGCCAGATTGGATTACAGGTGGGGAGAGACAGTATATGCCCCGATGAAAAACAACATGGTCATGGCTAAGCTATTTGCCCAGAACCTGGAATCTCTAGGCCGCAAGGTAGAACATTTTGAATCTCGCTTTGGTTTCGGTAGTACCGACATGGGTAATGTCAGTCAGGTCGTACCTGCCATTCATCCTTCAGTTGCCATAGTTTCACCCGACGTGCTGTTGCATTCGTCAGATTTTGTCCTGGCTGCCGCATCTGAGTCAGGACATGAGGGTCTGTTAGATGCAGCTAAAGCTCTGGCTATGACGGTTGTTGACCTTCTGGGCGAGCCTCAAGCCCTGACCAGAGTTAAAGGTGAATTCTCAGGGCAGTCATCTTAAAAAACATATTTTCAAGTCTCGCTCTGCAAAAGATGGTTATTGAAGTGGAGAAAATTTTTTGGAAGTTATTGGTTAAAACACCGTTGCTGCTAGGCAAGATTCAGGTAGAAATTATAAAATATAGATGCCACCCGCGCTTTTTAGTGGACTGGTAGATTATTGTACCAATCATAAGATTATAAATAGGGGGTAGAATGAAGGTTATTTTTCTGAAAGATGCACCCAAGGGCAAAAAAGGGGAGATAAAAGAAGTTGCAGATGGTTATGCTAGAAATTTTCTTTTACCTAAAGGCCTGGCTTTACCAGCTACACCATCTGCTGAGAAAACAGCTAAAGCGCTATATGATGAGAAAGCAGAGCGTCAGGCTCGGCAGCTTGATGAGCTAGGCAGGATAGCCCAGGAGCTGGAGGGTAAAGAGCTGCTTTTTAAGGCCAAAGCTGGTGCCAAAGGTCGCCTTCACGGCGCTATTACCAGTGCACATATAGCTGATGAGCTTTCTAAGCTGGCTGGTTTTGAGATTGACAAGAAAAGAGTCGAGATGGAGGAGCCTATGCACCATGTCGGTAGTTACGATGTGGGAATTAACTTAGGCTCAGGGTCTGTGGCTAAAGTCAAAGTAGTAATTGAGGAAGAGACGGCTCAAAGTGATTAACGACAATTTGCCTCCGCATGATATTGAAGCCGAAAAAGCGGTGCTCGGCTCACTGCTTATTGATAGCGAAGGCATATTCAAGGTGGCTATTTTTCTCAGGCCGGAGGACTTTTTTTCGCCGGAAAATCAGTGGATTTACGATGCCTGTTTCAGCCTTTATCAGCGTAATGAGGGTATAAATCAGATAACTGTAGCCCATGAATTAGCCCAGAAAGGCAGGCTAGAGGAGGCTGGTGGGGCCGCCTATTTAAGCCATCTGGTGTCTATCGTACCTACGTCTCTGCATGTTGAGCATTTTGCACAGATTGTGTCAAGAACTGCCGTAATGCGGCGACTTATAAGTGCCGGCAGCCAGATTACTGCTCTCGGCTATGAAGATGACGCTGAAGTTGATGTTGCTCTCAGCAGGGCAGAGGATATACTGTTTAAGGTAAGGCAGAGGCAAAGTCGTCAGGATTTTGTGCCCATTCGCCAGATTCTTGGTCAATATTTCGAGGAAACCGGGGAGGACCAGGCTGCGGGAGAGGAAATTCCACATATTCTTACCAGCTTTGCCGCCATAGATGACATATTGGGGGGGTTGCAGCGTTCCGACCTGATTATTTTAGGTGCCAGGCCAAGCGTGGGTAAGACCAGCCTGGCTCTAAATATTGCCAGAAACACGGCTGTGAACCAGAAAGCCTGTGTGGCTCTATTCAGTCTGGAGATGTCGCGACAGGCGGTTGTCCAGCGCCTTCTATCTAATGAGGCGAATGTGGATTCCAGGAATGTTCGTTTGGGGACATATACAGAAAAAGAAGAGAGAAGGATTATGGATGCTAGCGGCATACTTTCTGAAGCGCCTATCTATATTGATGACTCACCTCAACTACGAGTGGTGGAAATGAGAGGCAAGGCACAACGTCTTTATCGCGAGCGCACTGTCGACCTGGTTATCGTCGACTATCTACAACTAATACAGGGAACGGCTAGAAGTGAGAGTCGGGTGCAGGAGCTAAGTGAGATAACGCGCTCCTTGAAAGCGCTGGCTCGTGAGATAAATGCGCCGGTGCTGGCTATATCACAGCTTAGCCGCGCTATAGAATGGCGGTCTTCACACAAACCGCAGCTCTCCGACCTGAGGGATAGCGGCAGCATTGAGCAAGATGCTGACGTGGTCCTCTTTATCTCCCGAGACGAAATGTATGTCAATGAAGATGATTGGAAAAAAGATCATGATATAGAGACAGAGCCCTATCCAAGAGGCATTGCCGATATCATTGTAGCCAAGCATCGTAACGGGCCTACCGGTGAAAGAAAATTACGATTTGTAGCTAAGACAGCCAAATTCGAAGATTTAGAGGCTGAGTTCAGCGCGGCTTAAGGATTGTTGGAGACGAAAACTGGTGAGGAAAGAGTTTATTGGTTTTCCAGAAAGAGCTGAAGTTACCCCGATACCTAACTTGTTTTTCACTGCGGCAATGCCACAGATTGATGACATCGCCGAGCTTAAGGTGATATTGTATGTTATCTGGCTACTCAGCCGTCGTCGTGGTTATCCTCAGTTTGTAACCTATAACGAGCTTATGTCTGACCCAATATTCATGGGTGGCATAGAGGGTGGAGCGAGGTCTAAAGGCGAAATAGTTCGTAAAGCACTGGACAAGGCTGTGCAACATGGAACTATGCTACACCTGAGGATTGATAGAGACGGACAGACTGAAGACGCCTATTTTATAAACGGTGAGACTGCCAGGGAAGCGATTAATAAAATTCAACGAGGCGAAATTCCGTTGCTGGCGTCAGCACCCCGTAAGGGCCAAGAAGTGGAAATCGAACCGCTGCCGAATATTTTCAGCCTTTATGAACAAAACATAGGCATGCTTACGCCCATGATTGCCGAGG
>CAZUEB010000129.1:1727-4778 GCA_964619115.1 uncultured Dehalococcoidales bacterium | reverse complement strand
CGATGAATTTTGCCATTCACCCTATAGCTGAGCGGTATGAAGACAAGGACTACAAATACCCCTGGGAGAAGGGATTCATACTGGGTACTAAAGATAATATCTTCAGGAATACCTTCGCCGATATAGAGTACTTCTGCCAGACGATGAAGCGGCACGGCACCAGGCCGGAATGCGAGGCTTACGATGTTGGACATATTTATAATATCGCTTATCTGGTGAGGGGCAAGCTTCTGCCATTGCCTATCTGGATGCAGTTCGTCACCGGAGTGCTTGGGGGCATTGGCTCTTCTCTTGAGGATATAATGTACATGAAGAGTACCGCAGACAGGCTGTTCGGTTCACAGAACTATAAATGGTCGGTAATAGGTGTGGGCTACCCGGATGAGTTCAAGGTGGCTGCATTGGCTATAATGATGGGTGGACATGTCAGGGTGGGGCTGGAAGACAACATTTATGTGAAAAAGGGAAAACTGGCTAAGAGCAATGCCGAACTGGTGGAGAGAGTGGTCAGAATCGCCAGGGAGTTTGAGCGAGACATCGCTACACCAGATGAAGCCAGGAAAATTCTCAATCTAAAAGGCAAGGACAAGGTTGGCTACTAGATGGAACTTCAGCACAGGCATAGATAAAGGAGGCAATGATGCCTGAGAAGAGCTCAGGCAAACCCCGTTTTGTGCTGACTACAAGGCGCATCGAGGCGCTGGCCGACGGCATTTTTGCCATTGCCATGACGCTTCTTGTTCTCACCTTGACTCTTCCTGATATGGCGCAGACTAAGCTCAGCCTTAGCCAATTGCTGGCTGACCAGTGGTCCAAGTTCTTTAACTATGCGCTAAGTTTTTTGCTTCTGGCAATCTTCTGGATTGTTCATCATCAGCAATTCCACGTGATACGCCGTACCGATAGAAACCATGTCTGGATTAATATCGGTATTCTCATGTTCGTGGCTCTGATGCCTTTTTCCACAGATATTGCTGGCGATTATAGCGGAGAAACACTGGCGGAACTCGTGTTCGGCGCCAATCTCATGATATTGGGGCTTCTTTTCTTATTGAACTGGTGGTATGCCTGCAGTAACCACCGGCTTGTCGATGCTGACCTGGATAGGGAAATAATAGTCAGGGGCATAAGGAGGAGCTGCGTTACTCCGTGCGTTGCCGCTGTATCGATGATATTATCTTTCTTTATTCCCGGGTGGGCACTTACGGCGTATATGTTGATCCCGGTTATACACCTGCTCCCCTGGTTCCGTCATAACGACTGATGAGCTTGTGCGCCGGCAGCGGATGGCCTACAAGAGTGCTAGTATCTAGTTTTCAGATTGTCAACTGACTTTCCCTGTGTCATAATTTTGGCACCAGCATTGTCGGAGGTGAGACATGGTGAGGATAATAGACTTGAGCGTCCCCACGGAAGACAGCCCCAGCGAGCCGCTGCCGGTGAAGGTAACTCATGAGCCGCATCAGCAGGCTGTAGGGGTGATGCAGATGTTCTTCGGCTGCAGTGACAGTGACTTGCCCGATGGTCTCGGCTGGGCTAATGACAGCGTGACCATGGGGGCGCATGCCGGCACGCATGTTGACGCGCCATGGCATTATTTCCCTACCTGTGAGGGAAAGAAAGCTAAGACTATCGACCAGATGCCGCTGGAATGGTTCTATCACGATGGTGTGGTGCTGGACATGAGGCATAAACCACGCGGCTCCGGTATCACGGTTGATGACCTTAAAGCTTCCTTGAAGAAGATTAACTACAGGATTAAGCCCTGGGACATCGTGATGATACAGACGGGCGCTGACAAATTGTGGGGGAAGACGGAGTATTTCGATGCCGGCTGCGGCATGACCGCGGAGTCTACACATTGGCTAATCGAGCAGGGCGTTAGGGTTATGGGAATCGATGCCTGGGGATGGGACAGGCCGTTCTGGGCGATAAAAGAGGAGTTTGCCAGGACGGGTGACAAAAGCGTGCTGTGGGGAGCGCATTTTGTGGGTAAGGACAGGGAATATTGTCATATAGAGAAGCTGGCAAATTTAGATAAGCTGCCCAACCCGTTCGGCTTCAGGGTGGCATGCTTCCCGGTGAAGCTCACCGGCGGCAGCGCCGGCTGGGCTCGTGTGGTGGCTATACTGGAAGACTAGCCACTGCCGGGGCTTCCTTGCTTGGGTGCCAGTTCTGCGTGGCAGGCTTAGTGCTGTGGTTCACACAATCAAGGTTGCCTTGAGCTATAGTCCGTAAACGGTTAAAATTGGGGTTGTTTTTCTTGAGAGCGATGTCGATATGTGCAAGTATGGAGTTTTGCTGATATGGTAGAAACATTCCTCTGCCCTAAGTGTGGGGGGGAGAATGTTATGGGTTATCGGTTCTGTGTGACTTGCGGGGAACAGCTGGCGGCGGGAACGCAGCAGTCGGAGAAGACGTGCTCGAAGTGCAGCACTCAGAACCCTACGAATTACCGATTCTGCGGCAGTTGCGGTGTCAGATTGAACAGCTGCTGCCCTAATTGCGGAGCTATCGTTCCTGCTGACTCAAGGTACTGTCCTAATTGCGCCTATCTTTGTGGGGAGGGGCGTTATGAGGATGTGTAGCGTATAGAGCAATGAAGGACAAACCGCCTCTCTGGTATACGCTGCAAGCCGTTCTGGGCTGGCTGGTTGAGGAAGCTATACTGGTGGCTGCCGTACTGTGGTTGCTGCCGCTTTTCGACATATATATTCCGCTGTGGGGACTGGCTATCCTGATGGCATCTTTAGCTGTATATTCCTGTATCATGTACCGGGTAGGTAGGTCTACATTCCTCATAAGACCGAAGGTGGCTGCTGAGGCTATAATCGGCTGTGAAGGCAAAGTGACTAAACGACTGGCTCCCGGTGGCTACGTCAAAGTTCAGGGCGTGCTGTGGAAGGCGACATGTGATGAGATGGAGCTGGAGATAGGCGATGAGATTGTGGTTGTGGGCATTGAAAGGCTCAGGCTGATTGTTAGGCCAAGGAGAAAGTAATGAAAAAGGTCTTATTGTTATTGGCAAACGGATTTGAAGAATATGAAGCC
>CAZUEB010000129.1:0-1627 GCA_964619115.1 uncultured Dehalococcoidales bacterium | reverse complement strand
TTTGGTGCCAACGTGTTAGATGAGCATGTAGTAATAGATAAAAATATGATAACATCGTCTTGTCCTGCAACCGCGATTGATGTTGCCTTTGCTTTGTTGGAATTATTAACAGACAAAGATAATTGCAATAAAGTAAAAGAATGGATGGGATTTATAAATTGCGACAAGGAAATAAGAGACTAGCCAATTGATATATGCTCGTATAGCGGCTCTATGGATGCGTGTTTATCTCTATTTGGGGATAGCCTATTGACAAATATGAAGATTATCATATAATGTAGATAACAATAATTATTATTGATAAATGCAATGAGAAAAACAAGACAGAAAGAAGCTATTATGGCAGTGTTGAGGGGGACGACTTCTCATCCCACGGCTGACTGGGTATACAGCGAGGTCAGGAAGGAGATACCCAATATAAGCTTGGGGACTGTATATCGGAATCTCAGGCTGTTGTGCCAGAGCGGTGAGATAGCGGAGCTGGCCCTTTGCGGTAATTTAAGCCGGTTTGATGCCAGACTGGACGACCACTACCATTTCAGATGCGAGAAGTGCGGACGGGTATTTGATGTAGATGAGTTGCTGACTGAAGATATTAATGATAGAGTCGCCCGGAAAACTGGCTTTGTGGTTGAATACCACAAAATTGAATTTCGTGGGATATGCCGAGAATGCCAGAATAGCTGATTTTTCGGGAGGTGGTCTATGGCGAAGGCGGTGATAACATTGGATGAGCAGCAGGTGGCCAGGCTGGAGCAGGTAGTTATTGACCGTGATGAGAAGGGAGCCTGGGAGTTGCTGGCTGAGATAAGGGCGAAGGTCAGGGCAACACAGGATACTCGCTGTGGCATAGAGAAGCTGAGGAAGGGCGTGCATTGAGCATCGTTCTTATGAGTTCCCCGCAATCTTGACAATTAGTTCGTATCTGCATATATTTGTGTTAGAACTGTCTGCCGGCAATAAGTGCCACCTTTGTGTTTAGCGGGGGATATTAGGCTGGGCGCTCCGCTTTTTTAATCAGCCAGATAAACCCGCTGGAGAATAAAGAGGAGGATGAAATGGCAAAAGAGGTTAAAGTCTATTCTACCCCCACCTGACCCTGGTGCCTTAAAGTTAAGCAGTTGCTGGACGAAAATAAGGTCGTTTATAAAAATCTCGATGTTGCCAGTGACAAAGCTGCCCGGGAAGAGATGCTGAACAAGACAGGGCAATTTGCTGTGCCGGTGGTTGACATCGATGGTGAGATTTCTGTCGGCTACGACGCAAATTGGCTTAAGCAGAAGCTGAACCTTTGAGTTCAGGTGTCATCGCTTCGCCTTCGACTCGCAGTGATAGAGGTTGGGAGAAATGTATGATTTGATAATTATCGGTGGTGGTCCCGCCGGAATGACGGCAGCCGTTTATGCGGCGCGGAAAAAGCTGGATGCCCTGCTGCTGAGCAAAGACGTGGGGGGACAGGTCAACTGGACAATGGGGATAGAGAACTACATGGGCTATCAGATAATCGAGGGTCCGGAGCTGATAAAGAAGTTTGAAGAGCAGGTAAAGCAGTTTCCTATAGATATGAAAATCGGGGAAGAAGTCAGCAGTTTATCTCGAATAAGCGGCGGCTTTGAGGCTAAGACCG
>CAZUEB010000128.1:0-4790 GCA_964619115.1 uncultured Dehalococcoidales bacterium | reverse complement strand
CATCCCGAACACGGAAGTGAAACGCCTCAGCGCAGACGATACTAGGGGGGCAACTCTTTGGGAAAATATGCCACTGCCAGGGGGTTTATCTAAATCTCTCGAAGTCGGGCATTCTCTTCTGAATCATAAAGTATCCCAAATATTTCGGAGCTTTGACACTTCTAATCAAACGTCTTATAATTCTAATTAAAGGTATCAGTTAGCTCACGGAAAGAGGCTTAAAGGACAAGGACACATATGGCCAGCAGGTTTGAGAAATTTTCAGAGAGAGCTCGTCGAGCCCTGACCCGTGCCCAGGAAGAAGCACAGCGTTTCGGGCATAATTACATCGATACTGAACACATATTACTGGGCTTGATAGCCGAGGAAGATAGTGTAGCCAGTAAAGTCCTGGCAAACATGGGGGTACTTCCGAATAAGATACGAGCTGCTGTGGAGTTTGTGGTGGGGCGAGGAGAGAGGTCAGCAATAGGCGAAGTAGGGCTTACTCCCAGAGCGAAAAGAGTGATTGAGCTTGCGGTTGACGAAGCCCGCCGCTTGAACCATAGCTATATAGGCACTGAGCATCTCCTTTTGGGTTTATTGCGTGACCGCGAAGGTGCGGCGGTTGGTGTTTTGGAGAGCTTCGGTATTACTTTTGATAAAGCTCAAGCTGAGATAAATAGTGTTCTAAGCCAAAGCGCGCCTCAACCACGTGCCGTTGCTCGTGGACCTGGCCGGACACCGGTCTTAGACCAGCTTGGAATCGACCTGACCAATGCAGCTCGAGCTGGAAAACTTGACCCCATCGTTAACCGCAGCAAAGAGATTGAGCGAGTTATCCAGATACTCAGCCGGCGCACGAAAAATAATCCGGCACTTATAGGTGAGCCGGGTGTTGGCAAAACAGCGATTGTTGAGGGTCTGGCACATCGTATTGTTGCCGGTGAAGTCCCTGAGACACTGCAAGGCAAGCGGCTCGTAACCCTTGATATAGGTTCGTTAGTAGCCGGTACTAAGTATCGCGGTGAGTTTGAGGAAAGGCTGAAAAAGGTTATTGACGAGATAAAAAGTGCTGGCAATTGTGTGATTTTTGTTGATGAATTGCATACTATTGTCGGTGCCGGTGCCGCCGAGGGTGCTGTTGATGCCTCCAATATCTTGAAGCCGTCTCTGTCGCGTGGTGAGCTTCAGTGCATCGGCGCTACCACGCTGGACGATTATCGCAAGTACATTGAGAAAGACTCTGCTCTGGAGCGTCGTTTTCAGCCTGTAACGGTGGCTGAGCCCACTGTGGAGCAGACTCTGGATATACTGCGCGGCATCAAGGCACGATATGAAGAGCATCACAAACTAGAGATAAGCGACGAGTCTTTGCAAGCTGCATCTTCTTTAGCGGCTAAGTATATACCTGACCGTTTCTTGCCTGACAAGGCTATTGATTTGATGGATGAAGCCTCATCTCGTGTTCGTATTATGCGAGGCGGGGTGCCTTTCGGCTTGACTGAAGCCAGGCGCGCCCTGGAGGCTGTGCGCAGGGACAAAGAGACGGCGATTTCTTCTAAAGAGTATGAATATGCTGCTGAACTGCGTGACCGTGAAGTCCAGTTGGTAGATAAAATCAGTGTCATGGAGCAAAAGTGGCAGGAGGACCAGCAGCAGGAAAAGCCGGTTGTTACCGAGGAAGATATCGCTGAGGTAGTCAGCATGTGGACCGGGGTTCCTGTGGTGCGCTTGACCACGGATGAAACCAGTCGCCTGCTGCAGATGGAAGATGCTTTACACAAGCGCATTATTGGCCAGGATGAGGCTATAAACGTTGTCTCCAAGGCGGTGCGGCGCGCCCGGGCTGGCTTAAAGGAACCTCGCCATCCCATCGGCAGCTTTATTTTCCTGGGGCCAACTGGTGTGGGTAAGACTGAGCTGGTAAGGGCTTTAGCCGAGTTCATGTTCGGCAGCGAAGATGCCATGGTCCGGCTCGACATGTCTGAATTTATGGAACGGCACACCGTGGCTCGACTGGTCGGCGCTCCTCCCGGATACGTGGGTTATGACGAGGGAGGACAACTGACCGAGGCGGTGAGGCGAAAGCCATATTGCGTGATATTGCTTGATGAAATTGAAAAGGCACATCCCGATGTCTTCAATATATTGCTCCAGATTTTTGATGATGGTCATCTGACCGATGCTAAAGGGCGCCGGGTTGATTTTCGTAACAGCATAGTGGTCATGACCAGCAATGTGGGTGCCAAACACATAAAAGGCGTTATGGGTATCGGCTTTGCCGCCCGTACCGATGAAGAGAAGAATCGGCACACTGAATACGAGAAGATGAAGGAGAAGGTACTTGCTGAGTTAAAGACGACCTTTCTCCCTGAATTTCTCAATCGCATCGATGAAGTGGTTGTTTTCCATTCCCTGAGTAAGGCGCAAATCCGCCAAATCGTTGACCTTATGCTTATCCAGGTAGCTAAGTCGGTGGGCGAAAAGAATCTGAAATTGGAAATCACCGATGCTGCCCGTGATTTTCTGGGTGAAAAGGGCTACGACCCGACTTTTGGAGCACGACCTCTGCGCCGTGTGATTCAAAACGAGGTTGAGGATAAGCTCTCTGAATCTCTACTCCGCGGTGAGTTCAACCCCGGCGATACCTTGATGGTAGACTGTGATGGTGAGAAGATTGTGATTCGAGCTGCTGCCGGAGCCTTATCAGGGGAGGCGGCAGCGCAAGAACTGAATTGAACTGCGTGATTCCAGCTTCTCGATAGTCTGATTCTACTTAGGGCGGGACCGAATATTATGAACCCCCGCCCTTTTTAATATTCAAATCTGTTGCTCGGTGGTTTTGGCATTGATTGAGGGGTTGATAACTTGACTAAGCCCAAATCCAGGGCTGTCTTTGTTTGCCAGCAGTGCGGCAAAGAGAGCCCTAAATGGTTAGGTCGTTGTCCTGGTTGCCAGGAATGGAATAGCTTCGTAGAGACCGTTGTCAGCGTCTCCAGTCAGGCGGCTACATGGCTGTATTCAGAGGAAAATGCCCCCAGTGAACTTTCCAAGCTGAAAACTGAGGCGTATCTTCGTTTGAGTTTTCCTTTTACTGAGTTTAACCGGGTCCTGGGTGGTGGGCTGGTGGCAGGCTCTTTAGTGCTCGTTGGCGGTGACCCGGGCATCGGAAAGTCTACCCTGCTGCTTCAGGCTTCATCAGCGCTGGCTGAACGTGGAGGTAGGGTGGTATACGTTTCCGGTGAGGAGTCAGCCCAGCAGATTAAATTGAGGTCGGAACGCCTTGGTGTAGGCGGTGACAGACTCTATATTCTCCCCGAGACTAATCTTGAAGCTATACTGGCGCGCCTGGGAGAATTATCGCCAAATCTGGTAGTTGTCGATTCTATCCAGACTGTCTACATAGAGGAGTTAACCGGAACGCCGGGCAGCGTTGGCCAAATACGCGAGTGCACCTTGAGGCTTATGAGATGGGCAAAACGAGCCGGTATTCCGGTGCTGATTACCGGACATGTAACCAAGGACGGGGCTATTGCCGGTCCCAGGGTGTTGGAGCACATCGTTGATGTAGTCCTTTATCTGGAGGGTGAAACCTTCAGCAGCTACCGTATATTGAGAAGCACCAAGAACCGTTTTGGCTCCACAAATGAAGTCGGCGTTTTCGAGATGAGCGGTGGAGGTTTAGTTGAGGTGGCTAACCCGTCTGAGGTTTTTCTGGTGTCACATCGCGATGGAGCAGTTGGTTCGGCTGTGGTGCCCACCTTTGAGGGAAGTCGCCCTCTACTGGTGGAAATTCAGGCTCTAACCAGCCTTACAGGCTATGGTCCGCCGCGACGTATTGCCAATGGTGTCGATTTCAATCGGCTGCTTTTAATAGCTGCTGTGCTTAGCCGTCGAGCCGGGGTGAACCTCTCCAATCAGGATATAATAACCAATGTTATCGGTGGTATACGTATCGGCGAGCCGGCTGCTGACCTGGGTATGGCGCTGGCAATTGCATCCAGTCACCGGGATGCTAAAGTTGCCCAGGGTCTTGTAGCGATGGGTGAGGTAGGGCTCAGCGGAGAACTTAGAGCTGTACCTCAGATGGAGAGGCGGATTGCCGAGGCGTCCAGATTAGGTTTTAAGCGTTGCCTTATTCCCGAAGCCTCAGCCAGGCTTTCTTCTATTACTAAAGGGATTGAGCTGTTGACAGCAGGCACTGTAGCTGAAGCCCTCCGACTCGGACTTGTCAGACCCCCGAGGAAATCAGCGCATTCAAGTGAAGAGCCGCATGTCTAAAACAGGAGTTGTCATCGTTGGTGCCGGCAGCAGCCGGCGAATGGGTATGGATAAAGTCTTCATGCCACTGGCTGAGAAGCCCTTGCTAGCCTGGTCGGTGGATGTATGCCAGAGTTGCGAACTGGTTGACCAGATAGTAATCGTTTTGAATGAGAGCAACCTGAATCCGGGACGGAAATTAGTCGTTGAACGGGGCTGGTCTAAGGTGGTGGAAGTATGCCCCGGTGGTGACCGGAGGCAGGACTCTGTCAGACAGGGGCTCAGTAAGTTGAAGGGTTGTGATTGGGTGGTCATTCATGATGGAGCCCGCCCTTTCCTGACGCTGGGTCTGATTCGTGATGGTCTGGAGGCGGCTGAGCCAACAGGTATAGCGGTGGCGGCGGTTCCGGTCAAGGATACTGTCAAGGTCGGTGATAGCGGCATGATTGTCAGGGGAACGCTCAATCGTCAGGAATTATGGGCGGTGCAGACGCCTCAGGTTTTCAGCTTTGATATAATAACTAAAGCTCATGAGCAAATAAAAGGTG
>CAZUEB010000127.1:0-4804 GCA_964619115.1 uncultured Dehalococcoidales bacterium | reverse complement strand
GAAAAAAGGAGGTTACACAGAAATGAAAGGAATTCAAAAGATTGTTCTTGCCACCGTGCTGGTCGCCACGATGCTCATCTCGAGCGCACCTGCTATAGCACTGGCTCAAGAAGATGAGCTTCCAGAACGCCGGGGTGCTCTAATTGCTCAGGTCGCCGGCATACTGGGTATTGGCCAGCAAGAGCTCGAGGACGCCCTCAGGCAAGCTCAAATTGAACTGCAGGAAGGAAATATCGACACCAGACTTCAAGAATTAATAGCCGAGGGCACACTGACCCAACAGCAGGCTAACGAGCTTAAGGCATGGATAGAAAACAGACCGGACGTGCCGAATATTCCATTAAGACAGCTTAAGGAAGCGCTAGAAAAAGGTATCATAACCCAAGAGCAGATAGACCAGCTTAAAGCATGGGCGGAGGCAAGACCAGACATCCCGAAGCTGGGGACACCGATGGGTGAGCGCCTTGTAGAAGAAGGCATAATCACACAACAACAGGCAGATGAGCATAAGGCATGGATGGAATCAAGACCAGCTGGTATACCAGATGTTGGCCCCGTACAACTCAAGAAATTGCTGGATGAGGGTGAAATAACGCAGGAGCAGATGGATGCGTTTAAGGCATGGGTTGAAGCAAGACCTGATATGCCAGAGGTCCGACCGGAACTGCAAAAGAAGCAGGCTGAGAACACTCAAGAACGCCGCGATGAGATAACCGCGCGTGCCGCCGAGATTCTTGGCATCGACAAGGAAGACCTTGAAAACGCCTTCAAACAAGCCCAAAGCGGATTTCAAGAACAGGCACTGGACACTAGACTGCAGGGGCTAGTAAATCAGGGCACATGGACCCAGCAGCAGGCGGATGCATTCAAAGCCTGGATAAAAGCCAGGCCTGATGTCCCACCGCTTGGGACTGCTCGACAGTCCGGACAGCCAAGGCCACTAAGATAGCAGGAGACACCGGACTTAATGTCTGAGCGGACAAACGAAGCATCAATAACGATGGACAAGCCAGGCTCAGCCTGGCTTGTCCACATCTGGACTGCAAGCATAGCAAAACACTTTGAGATATAATAAGAAAACTACGAACTTACTAACTAATGAGGTAGGTCATGACAACTATACTGGTCGTCGACGATGAGCCGAACATCTTAGAACTCGCCAAGCTCTACCTCGAGCAAGAGGGATATCGTGTAGAAGGAGTTGGAACAGGCAACGATGCCTTATCAAAATTAAGCTCAACTAAGCCATCACTAATCGTCCTTGATTTAATGCTACCTGACATCGATGGCTTTGAGGTATGCCGTGAGATACGAAAAAAAAGCGATACCCCCATTCTGATGCTCACCGCCCGAAAAGAAGATGTGGACAAAATAGTCGGGCTCGAGCTTGGTGCCGATGACTATCTGACAAAACCATTCAACCCTCGAGAGTTAATAGCCAGAGTCAAGGCAATCCTTCGTCGCTACAAGTCCGGGCTCAAGCCAGGAGAAGCCATAGAGATAGGTAATCTACGCATTGACCCTGCCCGGCGTGAGGTAACTGTAGACAAACAACCGCTCCGACTACGCACCAAGGAGTTCGACCTGCTAGCAACCCTGGCTCAAAACCCGGGAATAGTCCTGACCCGAGACCGACTACTTGAGATGGTTTGGGAAACCGATTACTACGGAGAAACAAGAACCGTCGACATCCATATTAACCACCTCCGTGACAAACTAAGCGGGGCAAATGCCTCGATAGAAACAGTTCGTGGCATAGGCTACAAGTTGATATTGAAATCGTGAGCACCCAGCGACTGAGAATGAAGTTTCTAGCCACAGGAAAAGTCGTTCTATAAATAGAGGTTTAGATGAGTCTGCGTACACGTCTCATACTCACATATGTTTTAATCATAGTCTTATGCCTGAGCATAGTCGCCGTCTCCCTCATAATCCTGCTCGGTGAGCATATCAACAGGCTGGCCATGGCACGCCTGGCAGACGTTGCACTGCCCATCTACGTCCAGTTCAGAGCAGCAGCCAGAAGCCAGGTTTCCCTGAACCAGGCATGGGCAAATCTGCAAGAGATGTCACAGGAAACCAATACGTACATCTTTCTATTGAACACTCAGGATATTATTATCAGGCAAGCAATCCCCGAAGATAGTTCCTGGATACCTCCCTCAAAGCTGGAAATCCAAAAACCAGCCGTCAGCAGACAAGCGCCTTACCGCGGGACCTATGTCGCGCCTGGTGGAGAAAGGTTTATCTTTGTAGCCCAACCGCTTGCTGGATTGTTCCAACCACCAAATCACGATGATCCGGAGACCCTGGTTCTAGTCATGCCTCGCAGGGAAGCTCTATCCATCTGGGCTGACTTTGCTAAACCATTTCTCTGGGCAGGCCTGGCCGCAATGGCTGTCTCCATAATAATAGCTATTCTCCTGGCTCGCTCCGTATACGTACCTATCCGACGTGTGACAAACGCCGCCGAAGAAATGGCCCGCGGCAACTATGAACAGGAAGTCCCGGAGGCTGGCCCCAAAGAAATCAAAGGATTAGCCACAAGCTTCAACCAGATGGCCAGGCAGGTAAAAGGCTCTCAACAAATGCTGCGTGACTTCGTAGCCGATGTCTCCCACGAGCTAAGAAGCCCGCTTACCTCCATCAAGGGGTTCGCCCAGGCTATAATTGATGGGACAGCCAGGGACAAAGGAGCCCAGCTTAAAGCCGCCACCGTCATCGAGGATGAATCCAAACGCATGATGCGGCTGGTGGAGGAACTGCTCGAGTTTTCCAGACTTGAATCCGGCCAGATAACTATGGCTAAGGAACCAGTAGATTTGAAAGAAGTTCTGCAGCAGTGCCATGAGATTTTCCTCATGCGAGCGGAAGACAAAAACATACGATTGAGAACAGAGATTGAGCCTTTGCCGCCACTAGTCGGCGATATCGACCGCCTGGAACAGGTTTTCAACAACCTACTCGATAATGCCTTGAAACATACCCCCTCCGGGGGCTGGGTAAGCATCGTTGCCCGGCAACCCCACCTCAACTTCGTCGAAATTACCGTAACAGATACCGGCCCGGGCATACCCGCTGAGCAGATGCGACATGTCTTCGAGCGCTTTTACAAGGCTGACACTCCTGCAGACAAAGCTGGCGCTGGTCTAGGCCTGGCTATCGCCAGACAGATAGTTCTCGCCCACGGAGGAAATATCAACATCAAGAGCATTCTGGGTCAGGGAACTGAATTCCTGGTCAGATTGCCAGTCCACCCAGTTATTTGAGTCTATTGTCATTGCGAGGCACATAGTGCCGTGGCAATCTCTCCCCACTCCCTCGCCTGTCCTGAGCATAGCCGAAGGAACGGGAGAGGGCCAGGGTGAGGGTGAAACTTTGGGATTGCTTCGCGGAGTTTATCCTGAGCAGGATGAGATTCTTCGCTCCGCTCAGAATGACAGAAGACGAAGGGCTCGCAATGACACCTAGGGGTCACTACAAAGCCCCTCATAGCTAGGGCACAGTTTGCCTAACACACATTCCTGACAGCGAGGTCGCTGGGCTTTGCACGTTCTCCTGCCATGCTCTATCAGCAATACATGAAGCTGATACACATCCTGAGACTGCACAAGGTTCTCAAGCATCTTATGCGCCTTCTCCACAGAAACTTTAGCGCCAATCAGCCCCAGCCTTCTAGCCACACGGAAAACATGCGTGTCTACCGGCAAAGCCGGCATACCCAGAGAGAAAAGCAATACGCAGCTGGCTGTCTTCATGCCCACCCCGGGCAACTGCCTCAGCCAGTCCCTGGCTTCATCTACAGTCAGCTTTCTCAAGAAATCCAGTACGAAATCACCACGCCTTCGCCGTATCTCTTCCAATGCCTGTTTGATATACCTGGCTTTGACCACCCCCAGACCACCGGCTTTAATAGAATTAGAAATCTCATCAACGCTGGCATCAGCCATATCTTTCCAATTACCGAAAGAAGCCAGAAGCTGCTCAAAAGCTTGCCCGGAATTCCTGTCCGAAGTGTTCTGAGAAAGAATCGTCTGCACCAGCACCGCTATCGGACTTTGCTGCCGTCGCCACCGCTTTTCACCATACTCCGCGCTCAACAACTTTAAAATCGACTCGACTCTCACGTTAACCGCCTCAAAATATATTATACATCACACCCTGTCATTCTGAGCGCAGCGAAAAATCTAGGCCTTTCACGTAGCCTACTCTGACTGAGATTCTTCAGTCGCGGAGTTCACCCTGAGCCCAGATCCTTCGGTCGCTTCGCTCCCTCAGGATGACAAAGGCGAAGGGCTCCTTCAGAATGGCAGAGGCAGAATGACAGAAGTAGAATGGCAGAAGCAGAATGACAGAAGGCAAAAGGTTCAGGGTGACAAAACAAACTCCTTAAAACTCAGGGGGTGAGACGCAACAACCTATTTGGTGCTATAATTATCTCACTATAAATGGTAGGGGTGACTAATGGATGAACTCAAGGTCTTCACCGGCAATGCCCATCCGATGCTAGCTCAGGCAATATGCGAATACCTCGGCATATCCCTGGGCAAAGCTGAGGTCTTCGAATTCACTAATGAAAACATCTTCGTCCGCGTTCTGGAAAACGTCCGCGAACGAGACGTCTTCGTCATCCAACCGTTATCTACCCCGGTCAACAAAAATCTGGTAGAACTCCTTATCATGATCGATGCCTTCAAGCGAGCCTCTGCCGGTAGAATCACTGCCGTCATCCCTTACTATGCCTACGGCCGCACCGATAAGAAAGACCAGCCTCGAGTGCCTATAACCGCCAGGTTAATAGCTG
>CAZUEB010000126.1:0-4818 GCA_964619115.1 uncultured Dehalococcoidales bacterium | reverse complement strand
AATCCGCTAAATTGTCTAACGCCCAGCTCATACTGGTACCTGTAACGCCTTGACAGCTAATGTTTATAGAAATATAATCCCCCAGGAGAACCAAATATAAAGGAGCGTAAAAATGTGGGATGCCTCAAAATGTAACCTCTGCGGCGATTGCCTGGTGAAGTGCCGTTACGTCGACTACGACAAGGATAAGGCTGTGGCTGAAATCAAGCTGCTAATGGAGGGCAAAGAAGCCGACATACTGAGCAAATGCATCACCTGCATGGCATGTATCGACTATTGCCCTACCGGAGCTGACCCTGCTAACCTCATATTCCAGATGCAGGAGAAGATAGGCACTGACCCTATATCTATAGTCGGCAAGCCAGTGCGCGAGGCATTAACCAAGGCACTCGAAGAAATCGGAGACTCCGGGCAGGTGATACCTGGCGACCCTGATAAGCCGGTACTGTCGTTCGACTCTTTTCAGTTTGAGCAGTTCCCCGAGGGTACACTTGACAGCCAGTTATTCAAAGGCATGACGGTGATCAGAGGCTACGAGTATTCAAACCTGGCCGGCAATGTACACATGGGCGGAGAGGGCTTCGTGAAAAAGTACGGCCAACGTATCCTTGACAATCTGGCTAAACTGAATAAAGACATCGTGTTCATACATAATGAGGGTTTTGTCCTGCCGGAGGTCAAAGCTAAGGAGTACGGGTTCAAAGTTAACTTCAAGTACATGCACCTCTTCGAGTACCTGCGCAACTATCTGAGGGACCACAAAAATAAGGTCACCAGGCTGAACAAAAAAGTCGCCTATCAGGCTAACTGCGCCACCAGATGGATGCATGAGTATGACGCTTTTCTGGATGAGATATTCCAGCTTATCGGAGTAGAACGGCCGTCCAGACAATACGAGCGATTGAATGCCCTCTGCTGCTCCGCCCCTGTTATTTACAATAACAGAGAGCTTGCCGTTGATATACAGAAGAAGAACTTCGAGGACGCCATAGCCTGCGGCGCCGATGCTATCATAACTTCCTGCCCTATATGCGACAGGGTGCTCCGGCGTCCCAGCTCACAGTTCGGTCTGCCCAAGATATTCATCACCGACCTGTGCCGCATTGCCCTGGGTGAAAAGCCCTGGCCGGAGGCTACGACCAGTTAAGCTTTATACTCAACTTCAGGCTACCACACGCCGGGCAATAGCCTGACATAATTTCGATTGCTAAAAAAGCAGGCTACTGTCAAACCAGCTTCTGAAATTTGCCCATGTACTCAGACTTGGGCAATCCTGCCATAGGATTCTACCGCATCACTTCTTGACACCGGTAGCCATAGCGCCGGTACCGTTAATCTCCCCCAAAATCGCTCCCTGTGAATTCTTGAAGTATCTGTCTTCCAGTTCCGGTTTGCCGCTGTGGTCTTTAAGGGAAAACCCATGCCTGCTCAGAAACCGTTCATCCTCGCCTTCCTCGAGGGCAAAAATCCATTCCTCGCCGACTTTTGCCAGCGTCTTAAGCGAGGTCTCTCTTTCCCCGTAGTACTTGTTTTCTTTTCGTAGAACGCCGGCATATATATAATCAAAAGCAACCAGACTCCCCCTGCCGGCAACACTTTCGATAAAGCCAAAGGTGCTCTCTACAGCTTCCTGAGGTAAATACATGGTCACCGCTTCCAGGAGGAACAGGGATTTGTTACCGGAAACAAATCCAGCCTGAGCCATCTTATCTGCCACTTTCTCCCTGATAAAATCAATGGGCACGAATACAAGATTTTCCGGGATGACCAGCTTCCTCACCTTTAAAACTTCCAGCTTCTCTTGCTGAGTCGTCGGCGCATCGAGTTCAAACACTTTAGTGCCCTTATTCAACTTGCTGAAACGCAGCGCCCGGCTGTCGAATCCGGCACCGAAGATTACGATCTGGTCAAAACCGTGCTCAAGTGCTTCCATGAATACCGTATCGAAGTATCTTGTCCTGGCAATTACATACTCGTACATGCCACTGGGGAAGAAAGGCCGGCTGAAGAGTTTGAACAGCCACCTGGACCTTACAATAAGTTTTAAATGTGGCGGAACCAGCATGTAAGCAATACCGTCCGATCCTGAGTAGCACTCTCTCTTGTCTACGTATGAAGCCGCCCTTAACAAGCAGGCGAAATCGGCTGTCCTCGATGACTTCGTTTCAATCCTGGCGCTCTTCTTACTTTTCACAGCTTGACCTCCAAACATTATATACAGTATATGTCCGGGCTAACCGTTTCACTTGCGGGCAATAATCGATAGAAACAAGAAGGGAAACGGCACCTTAATGCTATAGTCAGTTACACCCACCCCCTTGAGCATGGAGCTCACTTCAGCCGGAGTGAAGGCAGCCTTCATTGATTTCATCTCGTTCATTTTTAAGGACAGGGAACACAACCACCCGATCCTTTTAAAATCATATAGATATAATATGCCGTTATCCGCCACGGCTTTCCAGATATTCCGGACGGATTCCTCCGGGGCTTCCCAGTGATGCAACGAAAAAGTGGAATATACCAGGTCGAACTTCCCCAGTTTTTCCAGCAGCTTCTCATCGCCCACATCACCCACCACATAACTCACCCTATCCTCAAGTCCGCTCTCACGTATATAATCACCGGCCACGACTGCCATGTCAGGCGAAAGGTCGATAGCGGTGACTGTGATATCTGGATGTTGATTTGCAATCATGGTAGCCAGAAGCCCGGGCCCCGCTCCCACATCCAGGCAACGCCCTGATATATTAAGAGCCTTGATTGTCTTCAACAGGTCCCCGTACATTAGCTTTGCATATTTCTTATGCTTTTCAGCGTAATCCCGCGCACTCTCTACTCCGGTAATTGCACCTTGACTCCGTGCCACTCTTTTTGACATTTTGACCTCCCGTTTTATACACATTTTTTCATAACGAAGCAAACCGAGCTGTTGCGCTCGGGTTCCTTCTTGAACATATCTATTTCCCACCGGGCTTCTTTAAGCGCCTCAATAACCCCGGAGGCGTCGGAGCACTTAAATCGAGCCTCCAGAATCAATCTCTCCAGCGGAGCAAAATATTCAGTCTGCCACACATCGGTGTCCAGCTCGAAGTAGCCCAGTAGCTCGTAGCCGCAGCCTGAGATTTGCTTCAGCTTCCCCCTGACATCGCCTCTTTCATCATGCACCACCATGAAGCCATCAGGCTTGAGCAGGCGCTTCCATTCCCGTAGACCCTTCTCGAAGCCGATTACATTTATAGAGCCTTCAGCCCAGACTACATCGAAGCTCCCATCCGGAAACTGCAAATCGAAGAGCGAACAATTCATAACCTTAACCCTGCCCCCCAGACCAGCCTTCTCCACCTTGCCCTTTAGCACATCCAGCATATTCTGGTCGATGTCGATGCCTGTTATCTCTCCATCGCTCAGCCTTGCCAGCTCCAGGGTCGGCACTCCGGAGCCGCAACCTATGTCCAGTATGCGCGGCTTATCCAGTCGCGGCAGCATCCGGAACGCCTTCCTGGTGTATTTAAGCAGGCGCCTCCGTATCCCCTCTTTTTGCTTCTGAAACCACGCCTCTTTAGTCGCCATCTCCTATATCTCCATTGTTGCGACTAGCTGCGCCAGTGAGAGCGAACTCTACCAGCCGCTGCTGCCAGTGGAGCCACTGCTATCCACAGAGTGATGGTAATCAGCATGGCAGTGGGATAGTTTATGTCCTGCCAGCCGAGCTTGGGAGCGATAACGCCCCACAGCAGCATGAAGAACAACGAACTCAGAAAGAAACCCGGGATAGCCGCCAGCATTGTAAAGTAACCCATTTTAGTCCTCCTTTATTTTATTGATATCTTCCAGTCTCGAATCGATAAATGTATCTACTCCGAAATGTGCTGTCTGTCTCAAGTCATCCAGGGCTTTGCGCCTGGTTTTACCCGTGCCGATAACCACCGGTTCCCAGATGGCATAGTAGCCCTGCGCTACCTCATCGAACTCTATGTGAATTTCATTTGTCTTTGACATGGCAAACTGTTCCTGACAGCATATTTATTCCTCCAGTATAGCCTTGATTTCCTCAGAGGCACTGGAGATAACCTCGCGTATGCGCTTCATCTTGTCTGGGGCCACACGCCGAGCACGGTGTCCCATCATTCTCGCCAGTTCGGCGAATTCCCCCATCATCTGGGCAAAGCTGCCGATATTTTCCGGGTTCCACTGGCGCTTCATGTGGCTCTTGACCTCGTCGGTAAAGTCTTTCTGTTCATCCAGAAACTTAATACCTTCTTTGGTTATAGTGTAGATTTTCTTCCCGTCCCGCTCGGTAGCGCTGGCGTAGCCCATCTCTTCCAGCATCTGCAGGGTGGGATAAACCACGCCGGGACTCGGCGTGTAAAACCCGTGAGAGCGCTCCTCGAGGGCGCGGATTATGTCATACCCGTACCTCGGCTTCTCCTTCAGCAGGTCGAGAATAACATACTTCAAATCACCCTTGCCAAAGGGACTTTCCCGCCCGAAGCCACTAAAAAACCTCTCATGCTTAAAAGCCCTGTCTCTAAACATGCCCATCACCTCCTTTCTATTCTGACATATCTAGTATTATCTAGTATTATCCCGATATATCTTGATATATTATAGACTGCCCTTTTGTGCTTGTCAAGGGGTTTTGGGGGAAATTTTGAAGTTTTTTGTTTTTCCCCTACCTTGCAGAAATTCATGTCATTGCGAGGAGTGCCAGCGACGTGGCAATCCCGGCTACTTCTTCTGTCATTCTGAGGAGGCCTCTCACTCTCCCTGTCATTCTGAGCCTTTACCGCCTGTCATTCTGAGCGCAGCGAAGAACCT
>CAZUEB010000125.1:0-4850 GCA_964619115.1 uncultured Dehalococcoidales bacterium | reverse complement strand
AGGACTGCAACAGCGGGTAAAGATATTGAGCCGGGTCGATGCAGAAGACCACGGCGCCTATCGCCTGAGGCGAATCTTGCCCCCAGGGGAAGAGCGGCGCCACAACATCCAGGTGTGGAGAATCGCCATCCGGAGGGTAATGGAAATCGGTAATGACGGCTTCATGCTCCTTGATAGCGATTGCCAGTTGCGCCAGTGTCATATCACTGAGGCGATGCACGTTATCATTGAGGCTTAGCAGCACCTCACCATTCACGTCAGCCAGCAGTATATCCTGGTACGGATAGGCTTCATCTATAACTGCTAACTTGGCAAGGACCCTGTCCTTAGTCTCAGTATCAGTCGGCGAAGCCATATACTTCGCCACCCCTTCGGTGAAAAACGGGCTTCCCACGAGTACATTGGCATCCACCAGCCTTTCGGCGCGCCACTCCACAATCTGGTCCACCTTCAACTGAGCCATGATTGATAGACCACCCTCAATGCGCTGGCGCATCTGCTGCTCCTGGAAATAGTAGAACACATATCCACCGACCAGAATGACCACTGCCACCAGCGCCATTATGAGGTGGAACCTGTAAGGTGACAGGGGGCTTGTAATCTTAGGAGTGCCGTCTAGCGGAGCTTTAAATTTTTCCTCGCCCGGTGGTTCTGCTGCCACTAACTTCTCCTTATATGAGGGATGTACAGGTTAAATTTGTAATCTGCTGTCACAAATAAAAAATGGCAGCCGAATACTATTGCGGAATCCGCCCATTGTGCATTCGCTTTGCCCTTGTTCATATCCCGACTCACCTGCAAACCCCGAAGCGAGAGAGACCCATTGGTAAACTATGTCATGAATTCCCTCTTAATTCATTGTATGGTGTTCATATATAGTTGTCAACGGATAGAATGTACAAATTGCTTCTCGCTCTCTAAGGAGCGCTCTCGCTTTTACCACTCTGCCTATCTACCCGCTCAAACTAGCAGGGTCGGCAGGAATCCGCATCCCTTACGCAAACAGCAAGGAAATAGAGAATTGCACTTGAGAATCAGATGGATTGGCTGGTGGGGCTTACTGGGCGGAAAGAAGAGCCTTCGCCCTGGCTTTCCGCCTCATCATATAGCCCATCGTTTGGCCCAATCACAATGGCGAAGTGCTATCAAGGCAAGGCAGAAAAGCTCCATTTTTTAGCCCTAGATTGTGTCTTACTACCAGCAGTTTAGGCTTCCCCTAACCAAGGCTTTTGTGCAAACACTGGCGCCAAGCTGATTCTACCATGCGGTGTCACTAAGCTCTGGGGGTAACCAGAAGGCGTTCCTTTGTTAGATATCCAGCGCGCCGGAGATGGCAATAGCACCCCCTGCAATGAAGGAAGCCCTATCAGATGCCAAGAAGCACGCCAGCTCGGCAATCTCCTCGGGCCGGGCTATCCTGCGTAGCGGGATGGTGCGCTCAGATTTGGCTTTGCGCTCCGGGTCGATGGTGAATTCCTTTATCATTTCTGTCATGGTCCAGGCCGGACATATAGCCACGATGCGGATATTGTGGGGAGCAAACTCCTTTGCGGCCGCATTGGTCAAACCAATCACAGCGTGCTTGCTGGCACTGTAACTGCTGAGCTTGCTCAAAGCCCTGAGGCCGGTTATGGAGGAATTGTTGACTATGGCGCCGCCGCCCTGCTTGAGCATCTCCGGAATCTCGTATTTCATACACAGCCAGACTCCCTTGAGGTTGGTGTCCAGCTGTTCATAAAATTGCTCTTCCGTCTCGTCGAGCAGGCTCTGATGACCGCTGGACGTGCCCGCATTGTTAAAGGCGACATCCAGTCTGCCATATGTATCAACCGTTTTCCTAACCAGGTTTTCAACCTGTGCGGCAATCCTGACAT
Source organism: uncultured Dehalococcoidales bacterium (assembly GCA_964619115.1). GTDB lineage: Bacteria > Chloroflexota > Dehalococcoidia > GIF9 > UBA5629 > 9FT-COMBO-48-23. The sequence continues at coordinate 2,976 of CAZUEB010000125.1, read as the reverse complement.
CCGTTTGCACAAATATACCCTCGCCGCCGGCATCCTTAATCTTCCGTACCGTCTCCTCGTCTTGCTCGGCCCGCCGGTCGGCAACTACAACCTTGCCGCCACGTTCGCCGAACATTATAGCTGCGGCACGGCCGATGCCCGAGGCGCCCCCGGTAACTATTATTACTTTACCTGTGAAATCTCCCAATTTATTCCTCCATAAGATGTAGTGCGAGTATTGAAACAAAGAGCTAAAAGCTCATGAAACCCGTTGTTATTGAGGAAACATCAACCTGAGAAACTCATGTAACATCTTAGTAGTACAGTGGAGCTGAGGGGATTCGAACCCCTGACCTCCTCCGTGCAAGGGAGGCGCTCTCCCAATTGAGCTACAGCCCCTTATGCTGATTCATTATACTAGCAAGTTGACCGCATTAACAAGCTCCTGAAACATGTCGCCAGCCATGCCAGGGCAACGTCTGTTGCTACACATCGCGCTCATAGGGAACATAACGCCAACCGAGAAACACATAACGATAATTGACTGCAAAGGTACGGTATGCTATAAGTTATGCCATCTTTGGCGATTTCAATCTTTGCTGCCTTAAGACTGGTATAACCATAAGCCACAACGTTGGCGGTATGGAATTGATGTAGCGCTTACGCAACGATAGAAAAAGGAGGCACCCCGATGAAATTCATCGAGAGAAGGGAGCCAATAAAGTTCGGCATCTGCGGTATCATTGCCCTGCTACTGACAACAGCCGCAGCAACATCAGGCTGCGCACCACCGGCACCTATCACTGAAGAGATAAAAATCGGAGCTCTTTTGCCTCTCACCGGGGACTTGGCTTCGGGAGGCGAAGATGCCCAGGCAGCACTAGAAATAGCGACTGAGGACATAAACAACTATCTATCCGAGGTTAATTCAAACGCAAGATTGATACTGGTCATTGAAGATACGCAAACCAGCCCTGAGGTTGCCCTTGATAAGCTGGGCAGCCTTACCCGGAATGGCATTAAACTGGTAATCGGCCCGGATTCCAGTGCCGAGGTTCAGGCAATTAAAGCCTACGCCGACGAAAGTGAAATCCTGGTGCTCAGTCATGCCAGCACTGCAGCATCACTGGCAATTCCAGGGGATAATATCCTCCGCTTCGTCCCTGACGATACCCGCCTGGCTGAAGCCCTCGCTGCACTTATGTGGGAAGATGAAATCAGAGCCGTTATCACTATGCGGAGAGGCGATGTATGGGGAGATGACCTCTTGAAAGCCACGAGAGACAAGTTCAAAGAGTTGGGCGGCACTATGATAGATGGTATAAGCTATGACCCCACCGCAGGAAGTTTCGGCACAGAGCTGGAGACTCTGGACTCAAAGGTGAGTGAAGCAATAGATGAGTACGGTGCCGGTGCCGTGGCGGTATATCTCCTGTCCTATGAAGAGGTTCTTCAAATCATGGCTCAAGCACAGGATTATGCCAACCTGCCCCAGGTCAAATGGTACGGCGGCGGCTCTCAGTCAAACAACGCAATCATCAGCGACACCCAGGCGGCGCAGTTTGCCGCTACAACCAACTTTTTGAACCCGATGTATTCGGATAAGGGCAGCCAGGTGAAGAGACAGATTGAGGACAAGATAAAGAGAACCCCTGAACCCTTTGCTCTGGTTGCCTACGATGCAGTCTGGGTAGCAACAAAAGCCTGCCTGACGGCAGGAACACACGAGACCGACGTCCTGAAGAAAGCACTGATGCGTGAAGCAGAACAGCACTACGGTGCTACCGGCTGGACAGTACTCAACGAAGCAGGAGACAGAAAATTTGGCGAATACGACTTCTGCGTGGTAGTGGAAGATAATGGTACTTTCCAATGGAAGCGGATTGCCAGATACGAGTCTGCCCCCAATCTGCCGGGAAACATTATTCGCTAGCCCAAACAGCATGATTAATTCAATCTCAACCTAAATGTGAACTCACCGAACCAAAGAGTCGGCCCGCCAAACACTGAGCGAAATCAACTGCATCAAAGGAGGTGACGTACATAAATGATAGCTGACACAGGCTTGCTTATGATAATAGTGGCATGGGTGTTTCAAATTTACAGGGCGTTAGCCAGGAAAGACTTACAATTTAATCTGGTTTTCCTTTCGTTTTATATAGCGGGTTGTCTTCTTCTGACTATAGCTGGTTTTATGCAAAACGACATGACCAGCGCCATTCTGCAGCTAATTTGCACCATACTCCCGGTCATAGTCCTGGCAGCAGTAATTCAGCTAAAAAAGGGGGCCCGGTAAAGACGCCAGTTTCGCAAGCCCAGATGTCCTCAGTGACCTGCAAGCGAGCTAATTGCATGCCTGGGTAATTAGCCATAAAATATGGTAATTAACTATGAGGAGGGGGATTATGAGCAAAACCGGTGACAATTTGCAAGATGCTTTTTCTGGAGAAAGCCAGGCCAGTCGGAAGTATCTTTATTTCGCTGAGAAAGCGGATGAGGAGGGACACAAACAGATAGCCAGGTTATTCCGCGCCGCATCGGAGGCTGAGACGGTCCACGCCCGAAACCATTTAAGGGTTATGGGCGAAATAAAATCGACAAAAGACAACCTCAAAGCTGCAATCGGCGGTGAGAATTACGAGTTCACCAAGATGTATCCGGAATTCATCAAGCAGGCTGATGCCGAAGGTAACAACAAGGCTAAAGGCAGCTTTGACCTGGCTAATAAAGTGGAGCAAATCCACCATCGCCTGTACCAGACCGCCCTCGACATGCTGGAGAAGGGACAGGCCATGGCCGAGAAGCCTGTCTATATCTGCCAGGTCTGCGGCAACACGGTCGAAGGCGAAGCTCCTGAAAAATGCCCTGTATGCGGAGCACCCAGAAAGATGTTCAAGCAAATCGACTAGATGCTGCATTCCGAAAGTAATTAAAATAAAGGAGTTGAGCTATGTCGAAGAAGATGTCTGAAGACGAAATTCGCGAAATAGCCACGCA
>CAZUEB010000124.1:0-4923 GCA_964619115.1 uncultured Dehalococcoidales bacterium | reverse complement strand
TTGCCCTTTCAACGTAGTAATCAATGGCTCGTCTGCCAAAGCCGCCGTCTGGAGTGGTCAACCCGCCAATAGCCATAGGAGGCATGGCAATCCTGTTCTTTATCTCCATTTTTCCGATGCTGATTGACTCGAAAAGCTTTGCGTATTTTCCTGCTGCCATTTCATTACCTCACGGATTTACTGTCGATTAATTGTCGGGCTCAGGTCTCCCTGGTTACTAACTCCTTGTAGCTTGACATAAGTCTTTGGGTTAGCGGTCCCAGTTTGCCTGAGCCTATGGGCTTATCGTTAAGCCGGGTCAGGGGCATGATTTCAATCGTGGAGCTGGTTAAGAAAGCCTCTTTGGCTTTGAACAGTTCATCCAGTTCCACCTGTCTCACCAGCGGTATGATGCCCATCGTTTGAGACAGCTCCAGAACTGCCTCACGGGTAATTCCAGGCAGGACGCCGCTTTCTAAAGAGGGTGTAATCAGCGTCCCTTCGCTAACTAAGAAGATATTGGTGGAACTGCCCTCGGCTACAAATCCATGCTCATTGAGCAGCAATACTTCATTGACGCCGGCAGACCTGGCTTCCTGCCGGGCTAAATAGTTTTCCAGATAGGAGGTGGACTTGAGCTTGGAGAGAGGCGACCAGCTGTTGCGACGATAGGACGATATTATTGCCGAATAGCCTCGCCGGTAGATTTCCGGTGGTTGAGGTACAAGCTTTTGGGCGGCGATGAATACGGTGATGTCTTTGCAGGTATCGGGATTGGGGACCATGTCGCCTTCGCCGGCGGTTACGGTGAGCCTGATTCGGGCTTCAGTGAGGTTGTTGGCTTTTAAAAGGTCATGGCAGGCTTTATTCAGGTCGAAAGCAGTCAGCTTGTGGGCTATGTTCAGCGTCCCGGCGGCATGTTGTAGCCTTGCCAGATGGCGGTCGAGGCGGAAGATGGAGCCGTTATAGGAGCGCATGGTCTCGAAGGCGCCGTAGCCGTAAAGGAGTCCGTGGTCGAAGGGCGATAGCTTAGCCTGAGAGCGGGGAACCAGGTCGCCGTTAAGATAAATGATTTCTTTCATTTTCACCCTCACCCTGACCCCCTCCCGTCAAGGGGGAGGGAACAATAATCAATGTCCACCTTTCCGCCCGAAAGAGAGAGAATTGAGATTGCCACGTCCTTCAGCGGAAGGACTCGCAATGACAGTATGGTTATTGCCATTGTTTTTTCATTAGCCTTCAGGGCCATACGGGCTCGGTAAAGTGGAGGAAGTTAGCCAGCAGGTCATGCCCTGCTTCGGTAAGTATGGACTCAGGGTGTATCTGGGCTCCTTCTACCACGTAATCTTTGTGCCTTAGCCCCATTATCTCTCCGTCCTCGGTCCGAGCGGTAATTTTGAGGCAGGAGGGTAGCGCTTCCGGTTTAATAATCAACGAATGATAGCGGGCTGCCCGGAAAGGATTATCTATGCCCTCGTAGATAGTTTCGCCATCGTGGTAGATTAGAGAAGTCTTGCCGTGGGTTGGTACTGAGGCTCGTCCCACTATGCCGCCATAGACATGTCCGATGCACTGATGTCCGAGGCATACGCCCAAGATGGGTATTTTGCCGCCGAAGTGAAGTATTATATCGTTGGAGATGCCCGCCTCCAATGGCGTGCACGGTCCCGGAGAAATAACTATGTGGCTGGGGGCTAGTTTCTCGGTTTCAGCCAAAGTTATCCGGTCGTTGCGATAGACCAGCGGCTCCCAGCCCAGCTCGCCCAGATATTGAGCCAGGTTGTAGACGAAAGAGTCGTAGTTGTCGATTACCAGTATCATTTGGTCTTCACAGCTAACCTTGGCGCCAGCCGTAGCGCTTGAATCAGCGCCTTAGCCTTATCCAGAGTTTCCTGGTATTCTGCCTCGGCGTCGGAATCGTAGATTATGCCGCCGCCGACCTGGAAGTTGGCTTTGTTGTTTTTGATTATAAAGGTGCGGATGACTATATTGAGGTCGAGGTTTCTGCCAAAGCCCAGATAGCCGATGGCTCCGGTGTAGACGCTCCTCCTTGTCGGCTCAAGCTCATCGATAATCTCCATAGCCCGTACCTTGGGTGCACCGGTTATGGAGCCGCCGGGGAAGGAAGCTTTGAGCAAGTCGATGCGGTTTTTGTCAGGACACAGCTTGCCGATAACGGTGGAGGTCAAGTGAAACACAGTGGGAAAGGTCTCCAGTATTGCCAGCTCGGTTACCTTTACCGTGCCATACTGGCAAACTCTGCCCAGGTCATTTCTTTCCAGGTCGACAATCATCACGTTCTCGGCGCGGTCTTTGATGCTATCGAGCAGCTCTTGAGCCAGCATGGCGTCTTCAGTTGTATCTTTACCTCTTGGTCGGGTGCCTTTTATGGGGCGAGTCTCTACCCAGTCGCCGTCTACACGTAGAAATCTCTCCGGCGAGGCGCTGACAATGGTTGTGCCGTCGAAGTTGAGGTAGCTGGCGAAAGGTGCTGGGTTTAGCTGTCTCAGGCGGCGGTAAAGTTCATAAGGAGTAACGGTCAAATCAGTTTCGAAGCGCTGTGAGATATTTACCTGAAATACATCGCCGGCGGCGACATATTCCCTGACCTTGTTAACAGCTTCCATATAGCCTTCAGGAGTGAAATTGGACTTAAGCACAGCTTCAGTTGTCTTGCCGGTGTTTTCTGAATCCACTTCAGGGGTGTTGGAAATGGTTGAAGACAGGCGGCTCTTCATCTCATCTAGGCGCAGTCTGGCTCTTCTAAGCCTCTGGCTCTCGGTGAGTTCAGGGAAGCCTGTGGAGGCGATATAAGTCTTGTTTTCCAGATTATCGAAGACAACAACGGTATCATAGAAGCCGAAGTAGCTTTCCGGTAGTTGCAAGTCGTCTATGGCTGTAGTGGGAAGGCGCTCGATGAAATGGCACAGGTCATAGCTCAGATAGCCCACGGCGCCGCCCCAGAAGGGAATTGGTGATGGGAGAGAGTCCAGCCGATATGTATCCAGCAGCTTGCCCAGTATGTCGAAGGGATTGTCCTCTTTGCTCTCTGTCTTGCCCTGTTTTATAAGCATGACCTGGTTGCCCCGACTGCTCATCACAAGGAACGGGTCGGTGCCGATGAAAGAATATCTCCCCAGCCTCTGGGGGTCCATGCCGCTATCGAGGAAAAAGCTGTTAATCTCGCGATGAAACAGCTCGAAAGCTTCAGGAGCAGTTAAAGGGGTATGGATTTCTTCAATCAGCGGGTGATGTTCCATTGCGTGGTTTCCTGTAAGTCCTTTTGCCTTTACAACATTTTCTTCATGGTGAGTCCGATTTCGGCCGGGTTGGGGGCTATGGTAGCTCCGGCAGCAGCTAAGGCTGCCATTTTATCCCCGGCGGTGCCTGAGCTGCCGCTTATGATAGCCCCGGCATGACCCATTCTCCTGCCGGGTGGGGCTGTAGCTCCGGCAACGAAAGCCACCACCGGCTTGGTCATCTTCTCCTTGATGAATCTGGCAGCTTCCTGCTCTGCAGTGCCGCCGATTTCGCCGATGAGTACTATCGCCCTGGTATCCTTATCTTCCTGGAACATTTCAAGTATATCGACGAAAGTACTGCCGGGCATAGGGTCGCCACCGATACCGACGCAGGTGGATTGTCCGATACCCAGACCGGTTAGCTGGGCAACTGTCTCATAGGTCAATGTGCCGCTGCGAGAGACGACGCCGACGTTGCCCGGTAGATGAATCTCGCCAGCCATTATACCCACCTTGCACTTGCCAGGGGAGATTAGCCCGGGACAATTTGGACCTATAAGCCTGGTTTGCTTTCCTTTGAGATAGTTATGTACCACTACCATGTCTGAAATCGGAATGCCTTCAGTTATGCACACTACCAGCGGGATACCGGCATCGGCAGCTTCCAGGATGGCATCAGCGGCAAAGGTAGCCGGCACAAAAATGATGCTGGCATCGGCTCCGGTTTTCTCTGTGGCTGCCTCTATAGTGTTAAAGACGGGTACGCCTGATACGTCGCTGCCCCCCCTTCCCGGCGTCACGCCGGCGACAACCCGTGTGCCGTACTCAATGCATTGCCGGGTATGAAAGCTGCCCTCGCCGCCGGTTATCCCTTGAACGAGCAATCGAGTCTTTTCATTGATTAAGATGCTCATTTGTAGCTCCCTTTGGCAGCTTGCACCGCCTTATAGGCGGCGTCATAGAAATCAGTTGCCTCGATAAATTCAATCCCTGATTCAGCCAGTATGCTTTTCCCTTCGTCAGCGTTTGTCCCCGCCAGCCTGACAACCAGCGGCAGATTTATGTCCATTTGCTTGTGGGCTTCAGCTATACCGCGGGCGATGGTGTCCACCCTGGCCATACCGCCGAATATGTTGACCAGAATCGCCTTAACGCTGGGGTCGGTGGTAAAAATCTTAAAGGCGTTTACAACACGGCTGACGTCGTTGACGGTGCCGATGTCCAGGAAATTGGCCGGTCTGCCGCCGGCATGGGTGATAATGTCCATAACTGCCATGGCTAAGCCAGCCCCGTTGACCAGGCATCCGATATTGCCGTCCATTTTCACGTAATTCTTAATTCCCAGTTCGTTTGCTCTGGCTTCAAGCGGGTCTTCCTGTTCCGCATCGTGAAGCTGCTCTATGTCGCTGTGGCGGAAAAGGGCGTTATCATCGAAGTTCAGCTTGGCATCGAGTGCCATTATTTCGCCGTCGGCAGTAACCACCAGCGGATTGATTTCGGCTAAGGAGCAGTCTTTGACTTGAAAGAGCCTGTACAGGTTGGTCATCAGGCTGGTGCCTGCTCTCACCTGGGCTGGGTTCAGATTCATCCCGTAAGCCAGCTTGCGTCCCTGGAAGGCCTGGAAACCAGCCGCCCGGTCGATATACTCCAGAAGGATTTTCTCAGGGCTTACTCGTGCCACCTCCTCGATATCCATGCCGCC
>CAZUEB010000123.1:0-4926 GCA_964619115.1 uncultured Dehalococcoidales bacterium | reverse complement strand
GGGGAAGAAGTCAGCAGTTTATCTCGAATAAGCGGCGGCTTTGAGGCTAAGACCGTAGGGGGTGATACCAATCAGGCTAAGGCGGCTATAATTGTCACCGGCAAACGTCCCCGTCCCTTGAATGTCCCGGGAGAAGAAAAGCTCAGGGGCAGGGGGATTACTTACTGCGCCACCTGCGATGGCCCACTGTTTGCCGGTATGAAGGTGGCTGTTGTTGGAGGTGGCAATTCTGCGCTGGAGGCTGTGGACGACATGGTCAAAATCTCCGAGCATGTCTATTTGGTATCACTGACTCAGCTCACCGGCGACCAGATATTGATTGATAGAATGAAGGGTGCAGATAACCTGACGATATTCCTGGAGAACGAAGTACTGGAGATAACCGGGGAGAAACTTGTTGGCGGGATAAAAATACGTAACCTGAAAACGAAACAGGAGAAGGTGCTTGAGGTTGGTGGCGTTTTAATTGAAATCGGGCTTATACCAAACTCTGACCTGGTGAAGGGTGTAGTGGCTCTTAATCGCACCGGGGAAATCGAAGTTAATTGTAACAATGAGACCAGTGTACCCGGGCTTTTCGCTGCTGGCGATGTCACCAGCGTCCCGGAGAAGCAGATAGTGGTTGCTGCCGGTGAGGGGGCTAAGGCAGCGCTGCAAGCCCATCGCTATCTGCAGAGATTGGGCTGATTATATTAAAGTCCTGTTGTGAGGTAAAGTGAGACAAAAGTCGTATACAGGGACTTTGTTTTAGTCTAAATTAAACTAATAAAGTATGGGCATAGTATAAGGGTATTACGTTTTTGCATAGCGGAGGGAGAATTATGCAGCTAAAGGGAAGCAAGACAGAGGAAGTCTTACGCAAAGCTTTTTTAAGAGAATTAAACGCTCGGGCTAATTACACTTACTATGCCGAGGCAGCCAGAGAAGCTGGTCTGGAGCAGATTGCTGAAATGTTTTTGACCACAGCTAAGAATGAAGCCGAACATGCCGAGCATGAGTTCAAATTCCTTGACCGCCTGGGTGATACTGCTGAAAATCTGAAGCTGGCTTATGGGCTTGAGCATCAGGAAGCGACGAAATTGTATCCCGAAGCGGCGAAGGTGGCGGAGGAGGAGGGCTTCAGCGAAATCGCTGATTTCTTCCGCAGGATGGGCAAGGTTGAGGCGAGCCACGAAAAGAACTTTCGTGAGCTGATGGAGGCATTGGATATGGGAGACGGGTTTAAGGGCAGGACGGTGGGGCATTCGGCGATTGAGATGGCGCAGTTGATGTTGCCGCACCAGACCAATCCTGCCGGTTTTGTTCATGGCGGTGAGCTGATGAAGCTGATGGATAATGCCGCCGGCGTGGTAGCCGCCCGCCATAGTCGGGCTAACCCGGTCACTGCAATGGTCGAAGATATCAACTTTCATAACCCGGTGCGCGTTGGAGAACTGGTGCTGGTGCATGGAAAAATAACTTTTACCAGCCGCTCATCTATGGAAGTTCGGATAGAGGTTGAGGCGGAGAATCTTCTCACAGGGAAGCGCCTTCCAGCCCTGACTGCCTATTATGTCATGGTGGCTGTGAACCTTGAGGGGAAAGCTGTGGGAGTGCCGCCGCTTATAGTGATTACCGAGGAAGAGGAAAGATTGTTCAACGAGGGCCTTGCTAGATATGAGACGCGAAAGGCAAAGTCCGGCAAATAAAAGGCATGAAAGAATACATGCCGAACTGGTGCAAGTCGACGGGCAAATGAATTCCTGAGAATAGAGGAAGATAAAGGGATATACAGGGTCTTTGTAAAAGAATTAGCACAGTGAGGTAAATATGAAAGATGAACACGGCAAGACTTTAGAAGCTATTCAATTTGCCATTCAGATGGAAATCGATGGCAAGTTATACTACCAGAAAGCCAGTGGGGAAACTGGCAACAAGGTAGGCAAAGAGCTTTTTGAGTGGCTGGCTGGTGAGGAAGATAAACACCGGCAGAGATTTGAGGATATATATAATATTATAAAAAAACAAAAAGCCTGGCCCAGTACAGACATCCAGCCTCGTAAGGGTGACATATTAAAAACCTTATTCTCCGAGGCAATGAGAGAAGCTGTTCCTACTGTGAAGGCGGCTAGTACTGAATTTGATACCATAAATAAGGCTATGGAAATGGAGAATATGACCGAGAAGTTCTACAGCAGCCGGGGTGGAGAAGCTGTTTACCCTGCTGAGAAGAAGCTGTATGCGTCGCTGGCGGCTGAGGAGAGAGGCCACTTTCTGGCGCTGGTCGACTATCGGGAGTACCTCGTCGACCCTGCAGGATGGTTCCGGAAAGCGGAGCATCATTCCCTGGACGGCGGCTAAGGAGAGTAATATGGATTCAGATAATGTGTTAGAGATTAAGCACCTGAGCGTGGCTGTGGGTAACAAAGAGATATTGCATGATATAAATTTGAACATTAAGACTGGTGAGACTCATGTACTTTTCGGTCCTAATGGTAGTGGAAAGACCACTCTTATTATGACCATAATGGGTTCTCCTAAGTATCAGGTGACAAAGGGTAGCATTATTTTTGGAGGCAAGGACATAGTTAGGCTGCCTATGGATGAAAGAGCCCGTTTGGGTATCGGTATGTCGCTCCAGAGACCGCCGGTTGTTCGTGGTGTAAAGACTCGCGACATGGTAGCTGCCTGTGCCAAAGGGCGGCTAGGCCCTGAGACTATAGACAATCTGGCAGAGAAAGCCAATCTGACAGAGCTCATGGACAGGGAGGTGAACTATGGGTTTTCCGGAGGGGAGATAAAACGCTCTGAGCTTCTGCAATTATTGGCTCAGGACCCTGACCTTGCTTTGCTGGATGAGCCTGAGTCCGGTGTGGATTTGGTGAATATTGCTCTTATCGGAGAGCTTATAAATGAGCTTTTGCAGAAGGTGCATCCTATACGTGACCGGAGGCACGCTGGACTTATTATCACTCATACAGGACATATCTTGGACTATGTCAATGCCCGCAGCGGATATGTACTGCTTAACGGCAGGATAGTTTGTGAGGGAGACCCGCATGAGATTCTGGAGACGATAAAGCGCAAAGGCTATGAGGAGTGTAAAAGATGCGTAGCGTAAGGGCTGACAAAGCATTTAAAAAGAGAGCTGAAGCGGCGGTGTCCAAGCCGGCGGCGTTTGGTGAGGATATAGATTTAGACAGGTATGCTCATTCTGGTGATGAATTGCCTTATCAGGATGAGCCATCGAAGTTACCAGCCGAAACCAAGAAACAAATGGTGCAGGTCGGTGTTACGTTAGACGACGATAGCCAGCGTTCGGGGACAATAATTCAGATAGACCATTCCACGGTACATCGAAGGGCGAATCAAGAGGGCATAGAGGTTATGAGCACCAATGAAGCCCTGGAGAAATATGACTGGCTGGCCGGCTACTTGTGGAAAGCGGTAGCTGTAGACACTGATAAGTATACTGCCAGCGTGGAGCTTGGTCAGAGTAATGGCTACTTCATCAGGGCTTTGCCCGGGAGTAAGACACTACATCCGGTTCAGGCTTGTCTCTATCTGGGCAAAAGTAACCTGGCACAGAAAGTGCACAATATCATTATTGCTGAGGAAGGTTCCGAATTGCACATCATCACCGGTTGCGCTGCAGCTTCTGGAGAGGAACCGGGGATGCACATAGGTGTTTCTGAGTTTTACATTAAACGAGGGGCTAAGGTTACCTTTACTATGATACACAGCTGGTCGCCGGAGATAGCCGTACGTCCTCGCACCGGGATAATCGTTGAGGAGAATGGTGTATTCCTGAGTAACTATGTGATTATGAAACCAGTTCATTCCTTGCAGATGTATCCTGCGGCAAGATGCGTTGGTGAGAATGCGGTGGTCAGATTCAACAGCATTTTGGTGGCGTTGCCTGGCTCGAATATGGATGTGGGCTCTCGTGTTTTGCTCGATGCCAGGGGTGCTAGGACGGAGATAATATCACGGGCTATAACCACTGGCGGAAACATTTATGCCCGGGGCTATATAGAAGGCAATGCACCTGATGTCAAGGGCCATCTGGAGTGCCGCGGTCTTATGCTGCGGGGAGATGGCGTGATTCATGCCATACCGGAACTCAGGGGGACTCTTGCCGGCGTAGACCTGTCCCACGAGGCGGCTGTGGGCAAGATAGCCGAGGAAGAGGTGGAGTATTTGATGATGCGTGGATTAACACGGGACGAAGCTACGGCTACAATAGTCAGAGGTTTTCTGAGAGTGGACATAGAAGGCTTGCCGCCGGAGCTCAATCTTGAGATACAGCGGGCTGTGGAAGCCAGCGAGAATGAAGTCATGTAATCTATGTTGACGGGGGTGAATAGTGAATCTGAAAGCGCTTTATAAATTGGGTTATGGTCTGTATGTAGTGTGTTCCAGGAAGGGAGACAAGCTCAACGGTCAGATTGCCAACACGGTCTTTCAGGTTTGTTCTGAGCCGCCTATTATAGCTGTGGTTCTAAATAAGCAAAATCTGACTAACGAGTTTGTTTCTGCAAGTAAAGTGTTTACCGTCTCAATACTCTCTCAGGACACACCCTTAAGTTTCATCGGTGGTTTCGGCTTCAAATCGGGCAGGGAGGTAGATAAACTCAAAGGCATTGGTTACAAACTGGGTGAAACCGGCGCACCGATAGTGCTTGACAATACTCTGGCTTATCTTGAAGCTAAAATTATTAATCAGATAGATGTTAGCACTCATACCATCTTCATAGGGGAGATTGTGGCGGCGGATGTGGTAAAGGAAGGCGAACCTATGACATACGCTTATTACCATGAGGTTAAGCGAGGCAGTACCCCTAAGACAGCCCCGGTCTATATTGAAGAGAAAAAGGAGGCGGCAACGAAAGTGGCAAAATACAAGTGCACGGTTTGTGGTTACATTTATGACCCTGAGTTGGGCGA
>CAZUEB010000122.1:0-4950 GCA_964619115.1 uncultured Dehalococcoidales bacterium | reverse complement strand
GTTAGTGATTTCCGTGCCTCCAGCTCCTCGGTGAGGTGAAAGGTTGCCCAGAGCAAATCGGTGAAGAGTTCGTGCTCCAGGAGGTTAGGGTTTTCCAGCAGCGCAAGCAAGAATTGTCGCTTCTGAACAAGGAATTTCTTTAGCCCGTCGAGGTCTAGGCAACCGCAATCTGGCTCACCAGTTATGGCTTGAGCGAACGCCGTGGCTTTCTTGAAATCTGCGTGGGTCCAGTTCTGATTGACGTCAAGGTTTCGGCTGATAGCATTGTTTTTATTAAAGGAACCGAGAAGCCTCTGAAGCAGCTCATTCCCCACCTCGCTGAAGAAAACGCCTACAACCATATTTAGCTTTTGCATAATGGCCTGCTTCTCACGGCGAGTCAGCAGCCGCTCGACCACAATTATTACCAGGAACACTTCAAGTGGCAGGAAAGCCAGGTCGCCGACCATGTAAATGAAGATATGGTGAACATCGTGAAATATGGCATAGTGGATGAAATATATCAGCGCGGAGAGCGCAATGAAGCTGCAAGCAAGAATAATAAATGTGAGGTAACGTTTCGTTGCTTTCCTCCAGTAGCAGTAATTGTCTGCCGGTTTTCTATACAAGATGATACCACATCCGCAGGCAAAAGCGGGAAAAATGTTAAAGAAGCCCGCTTTTCACATCTTTTAACTTGCGCTGTTGTTTTGGCCGTTTGACAGCTGCCAGTTAAATGGTGTACTATTAAATGCAAATGATTTGCATTAGCATCAAGAGATATTAGAGGATTAAGCAGGTTATTGTTTGAAGACAAAGATGGTGTTGGGGAATGGCAGAAATAACGAAACGTAAGACTGGGGCTCGACAGGTACTGAGTAGTTCAAGCCAGCGGGTAACGGCACAGCGCGCTCTGCTTTTGGAACTGCTCCGTCGGAGCGGCGGACATCTGGACGCAGACGAGTTGTATAGGAGGGCTCGAAGGGGGAACTCTCGTATTAGCCTGTCCACGGTATATCGAAACTTGCAGCTTTTTAAGAAGCTGGGGCTGATAGCGGAGCATCATTTCGATGAGGAGCACCATCACTATGAGGTGAAATCGGGCGCAGAGCATCAGCATCTTTTGTGTATCAGCTGCGGCAAGGTAGTCGAATTTGCCTGTCCCTTGAGTCATGAGTTTAGAGATAATATAGGCAAGCAATACGATTTCGATATAACAGATGTCGAAGTCAGAATGACAGGCTTGTGCTCAAGATGCCGCGCCAGGGAAAATAAGACAATGCCGGATAGGAGTTAACGTACGTTTATGTTTCAGAATATACAAATGACCCTAGGGCAGATGGAGGCCGGGCAGACCGGCACGGTAATCCAAATTCTAGGTGGTCGAGGCTTGATCCGGCGTCTTGATGCTCTGGGCATCAGGCCGGGAAAGAAGGTAACTAAGGTAAGCTCCATGTTTTTCCGTGGCCCGGTTACCTTCAGGTCAGACCATACCCAGGTGGCTATCGGTTTTGGTATGGCCAACAAAATCCTGGTCGAGATCGATAAATCCGCTTAAAACTCACCGCAGGTGACGATGAAGATTCTACTCATGGGCAACCCTAATGTGGGTAAAAGTGCTATCTTTTCCCGGCTTACCGGCACGCGTATCATTGCTTCAAATTATCCCGGTACCACCGTCGAGTTCACTAAAGGCTCACTGAAACTTGGTGAGGAGCAGGCTGAGATTATCGATGTCCCCGGCACTTATACTCTCGAGCCCACCAGCAAGGCAGAAGAGGTGGCGGCCGACATGTTGCAGGAAGGGGATTTAATTGTCGATGTAGTTGACGCAACCAATTTAGAGAGAAACCTCAATCTCACCCTGCAATTACTGGAGAGGCAAGTGCCGATAATAGTGGCGCTGAACATGTGGGACGATGCTCATCACCGGGGAATAAATATAGATGTCGCCAGGCTGGAAGAGCTACTTGGTGTACCGGTTGTCCCCACGGTAGGAGTAACCGGACAGGGAATTAAGAAGTTAGTCAGCCGTCTTCCAGAGGCGGCAGCACCCCAGGTCATCTATTCAAGCGGCGATGAAAGGTGGGCAAAAATCGGCGGTATCGTGAGCCAGGTGCAATCGTTGAGCCATCGCCACCACACATGGCGCGAGATTTTAGAAGATGCCAGCAGCCATCCGTCAGGTGGGATTGCTATCGCTCTGTTGGTTCTCGGCGTCACTTTCTTTGTCATTCGTTTTGTTGGCGAGGGCATAATAAACTATGTTACCGACCCCCTCTTTAACTGGCTGTGGACACCTTTGCTTATGAAGCTGAGTCTCGCCTTAGGGTCAGGAGGTTTCTGGCACGATATCCTGATAGGCAAGCTTATCAATGGAGATATTGACTATTTTCAGTCGTTCGGTTTGCTTAGCACCGGCATTTATATCCCATTGGCTGCAGTGTTGCCATATATCATTGCCTTCTACTTCGCACTCGGAATACTGGAAGATATCGGCTATCTACCTCGCCTGGCGGTATTGATGGACACATTAATGCACAGGTTGGGGTTACACGGTTACGCTATAATTCCTACAATACTGGGCTTCGGATGTAACGTGCCGGCGGTTTTGGCAACCAGAATACTGGAGAGCCGGAGGCAGCGATTCATTGCCGCTACTCTAATCTCTATTGGTATCCCCTGTGCTGCATTGCAAGCCATGATAATAGGACTGGTGGGGCAGCAGGGCATACAATATGTGGCTATTGTCTACGGCAGCCTATTTGTGTCCTGGATTATCATAGGGCTTATACTCAATTATGCTGTAAAAGGGTTCAGTCCGGAACTAATGATTGAGATTCCTCCTTATCGCTTTCCACCGTGGCGTGTTATCGCGGAGAAACTCTGGCTAAGGGTCTACGGCTTTATAAAAGAAGCCCTGCCCATAGTGCTCGGAGCCGTGCTGGTGGTAAACATCCTTTATATGCTGGGAGTCTTTGATTTTATAGCTAACACCGCTGCTCCACTTGTGACCGGGCTATTGGGGCTCCCCAAAGACACGGTTGTTGCCCTGGCTATTGGTTTCTTGCGCAAAGACGTAGCTGTGGGCATGCTGGCTCCACTGGGGCTAACTGCCAAGCAACTGGTGATAAGCACTACCGTTCTGGCTATGGTTTTCCCCTGTGTCGCCACTTTCGTGATACTGGCTCGAGAGTTAGGCGCCAGAGATATGCTTAAAGCCACCGGTATAATGATAGCGGCGGCACTCATCGTAGGCAGCTTGCAAAATCTGATTTTATAGAGACAGAAACAGCCTGTTATTCAGGATTGTTGTCTGTTAGTCGTGGCTACTACATTACTGCAACTCAGTCAATCAGTGATTACTTGACCATAGGGCTTATAATTTATAATATTAACCATACGGATTAGGAAAGGAAGTGGCCATGGTTGAGAGCCGGTTGAAGACCCGCAGATATTCCGGGATTGCCAAACAAGGACGAACTGATGCTTCTGTCTATGAATTCCCAATCAAGGGCGGAATAGTCAAGCGAAGATTAAGAAGGCCGACTTTAAAGTTATCTTTTAAGATAGCCAGAGCACTAGTCGAAGGTGTGCTTAGAGTTTTTGTCCGCTTAGAGATAGAGGACAAGGAAAACCTGCCTAAAAGCGGAGCCATAATCGCTGTCTTCAATCATTTGAACATGATAGACCCGCCTCTACATATAATAAGCATTCTGCCCCGTGACAGCATAGTTATGGCCAAGGAGGAGCTGTTCTACTACTGGCCCATCCCCATATTCCGCATATTAATGGATGCTGCTGAAGCCTATCCTGTGCGCCGCCGTGGAACTCCTGAGGAAAGACAGCTGGCGACGAAATACGCAGAAGATGTGCTGGCGAAAGGCCTTGTTTTCGGTATATATCCGGAAGGCACACGGAGCAAGGCTGGCTGTCTGAAAGAGGCGTATCATGGTTGTGCACTCATAGCCTTAAGTACCGGCGCTACCCTTATTCCTGTTTCAATATGCGGAACAGAGAAGTTGAAGGGAATTGGCTGGCTTACTCGCCCAACGGTAACCATCACTTTTGGTAAGCCTTTCGCGCTTCCGCCTGTACATGGTGAGCTAAATGAAAGGCAACTGAAAGGGCTCACTGAATACATAATGGGGAAAGTGGCTGCTATTTTGCCTCCAGGATATCGGGGCATATATAAGCCCTGTTGAGTTTCCTACTGGAACCTAAGTATATGGCCAAGGTAGAAGTCAAAAAAGCCCGCGAGTTCGGCTTATGCTTCGGCGTCAGGCGGGCTATCAAAATAATTGATAAGGCAGCCAAAGAGCACCAGGAAATAGCCACGCTGGGACCTATAGTGCATAATCGCCTGGTGGTAGCCAAGCTGGCTGATAGCGGAGTCAAGGTAGTAAATGACCTGGGCCAGGTTCAAGGCAGAGTAATCGCCATCACTTCTCACGGTGCCCCACCACAATTGCTGTCGCAAATTCAGGCTCGGAAACTTCAGGTAATCGATACCACCTGCCCCACAGTACGCAGCGCTCAAAAAGCAGCCCAGAAATTGGCTCTGTCTGGATTCCGAGTCATTATTTTCGGTGAAGCCACCCATCCTGAAGTTAAAGGCTTGCTTGGCTGGGCGGGTAATAATGCTATTGCCACCCTGAATGTAGATGAGGTAGCCAAACTTGAACTGCCTCGCCGATTTGGCATCATTTCGCAGACCACGCAGAGCAACGCCAAATTTGTTGAGTTTATCGATGAGGTCATCAGGGCTGTTTTCCCTGATGTCCAGGAACTGCGTATAATAAATACTCTTTGTCAGGAAACACGAAAAAGGCAAGAAGCTGCTCTCGAATTAGCCGGTAAAAGTGATTTGATGATAGTGGTTGGCGGACACAACAGCGCCAACACGCAGCGTCTGGCTGAAGTATGCTCGCCTATTGTTGAGACTCATCTAATAGAAACCGCCGCTGAGAT
>CAZUEB010000121.1:0-4991 GCA_964619115.1 uncultured Dehalococcoidales bacterium | reverse complement strand
AAAGTACGTTGATTATGAGAACAGCACCGAGGATTATGGGAACAGCTTCCTTCAGGAAGCCGTACGCCCTCATCCACAGTTTCTGTAACACAGCCCGCCATAGCGGCAAGCGATAGGGTGGTATCTCGATCAAAAGCTCAGGGGTAAATCCTCTCACAACATAGCGGAGTATAATGCCCAGGATAATCCAGACGGCAAGCAACGTTCCATAAACAATGGCAACATATTGACCACCGCGCTCGCCAACGAGGCCGAAAATCATCGCCTGCAGGGCAGCACATGGTACCGCGATAGAAATCAGGGTGGCAGCAATAAACCTCTCCCTTTTACTTTCCAGGATACGGGTGGCAAGAACGGCTGGCACGTTGCAGCCAAGCCCCAGCAGGGTCGGAATGATGGCGTACCCGTGTAAGCCCAGCCGATGCATAAGTGTATCCATCAGAACCCCGAGTCGGGGTAAATAGCCAACATCTTCCAGGAGGCCGAGTACAAGATAGAAGGAGAGAATATAAGGCAGGACCATGGCAAAAGGCACGTAAAGCCCGCTGGATAATAAGCCAAATGACTGAATGAAGTCCACTTCGCCGTCAATCAGTTTGCCAATGACGATGCCGTGGAGAAGACCCGTACCGCCCATGAGATTGCTTAGCCATGACAGAACCGGTAACCACAGGTTGTTGAATAGTGGCTCAAATACATAGCCGATGAGGCTCTCGCCAACAAAACGGATGACAAAGAAAGAGCTAGCGAGGATGACCAGAGCTATGACTGCCCCACTTAGCGGCCTGACACTGGCATCGGCCAATCTCTCCCGCCAGGTATGATGGCGGTGGCTAATGTGCTGAACCTGGTCGATGATACCGCCGATGGCAGCCCAGCGCTCATCACGACTGCGAACCGGGGTGTCTGGTGAGACAGCCCTGGGAATACTCTCCACCAGCTCCTTTATGCCCTGACCGGATACCGCCACAGTTGGGATTAAAGGCACAGCCAGAAGCTCTCTCAGTTTATCCAGGTCAATATTTATCCCACGATGCTTGGTGTCATCCCACATGTTCAGAGCAACAACGACCGGGACATGTTTCTCCAGCAATTGCAGGGTTAAGTAAAGGTTACGTTCCAGATTGGTGGCGTCAACAACATTTATAACCACATCCCCTTCATCGAGCATCCGCGAGGCAACCTCTTCGGCTTCACTGGTTGGCTCCAGCGTATATGTACCAGGTACATCAATTACC
Source organism: uncultured Dehalococcoidales bacterium (assembly GCA_964619115.1). GTDB lineage: Bacteria > Chloroflexota > Dehalococcoidia > GIF9 > UBA5629 > 9FT-COMBO-48-23. Next base: position 3,753 of record CAZUEB010000121.1, on the reverse strand, counting down.
TCAACCCTATCGTCTCCCAGCTTCATGTAGCCCCGGGTATAACCAACGGTTGTGCCGGGATAGTTGGAAGCAATCACATTGACACCGGTAAGACGGGAGAAGACAACGCTCTTGCCGACATTGGGATTGCCCATGAGCAGTATCTTCATACCGCAGCCTCTCCGAGCTCAACAATTACTCTTCTAGCCATGCCAAAGCCCATTGCCACCTGAGTGCCGTTTACCTGGACGGTTACCGGTCCCCGCATCATCATGGAACTCACCTTGGTAATACGCTTGCCCGGTCTTATACCTAATGCGCTGAGCCGGTTGACCAGACCCATGCCTCCCTGAACTTGAACCACCTTACCGCCCTGGCCAGCCTTCAGCAGCGTTAACGGCACTTGCTTTCTATCGGTCATACAATCATCTTCCTTTCTCGACTGGCCTGCTGTTAGCTATTCTCTTTTCTGCCAGCACTGGGAACAGTAGCCCGTCATGCGAATCTCAGTATCAACAATGCGGAAATCCCTGACCTCAGGGATTTTTCTTCTGACGTTACGTGAGATTGGGTACTCGAACTCAATGACCTTGCCACAGCCAAGACACGTCAAATGGTGGTGCTTAATAGCTGGCTTCATCTCGTAGTGGTGGTGGCGGTCATCAAGATGAAGCTCATCTATCAGCCCCGGCTCTTTTAACGCCTTTAGAGTGCGGTAGACGGTTGACAGGCTGAGACGAGGCTGGACAGCACGAGCCCGGCGGTAGATTTCGTCGGCATCAAGATGCCCTTCCCCCTGCCGGATAATTTCAAGAATCAGCGCCCTCTGGCTGGTGACTCTTCTACCGGACTTCTTAAGACGATGTTTGCCTTGTACCGATTGTTTCTGGCTATGGTTATTGCTAATGATTTTCACTTGCAACTAATTATATAATGTCGCCCTGACACCTGTCAATACCTCATGGCAGACATGGTAAGGCTATAAGGCAAGGTTATCTTGTGAACTTGGAAGAACCCGGGCCGGAGTGGTTGACACCAGTATCTGTCCTGTGATATTGTACCATCTGGAAATACTGCAACTAGTTGCAATTACTTATAGTTGCAACTATACCTGGCCTGCTCTTGGCAGGCCTTTATAAAGGCCTCTTAATGCAACTAATTGCAATACGCTAACGAAAGGAGCCAAGTTTGAACACCAGGGACGAGGAAAATCCCAGGAGAGATATTGAAGAGGCGATAGCTATTGGTGACTTGCGTAGATTGCTAATGATAAGTGGGATGCTGCACGGGCATTTCTGCCCGTTTTCTGCGCTTGGCGTGAAGGCGGCAGCTCGTGCGATGAAAGAGTTAGGAGCCAGTTCTAGAGGCATGGAGGAGTTGGTCGCAATCGTGGAGACGAATAACTGTTTTAGTGACGGCGTTCAAATGATTACCGGTTGTAGCTTTGGTAACAACGCGCTTATCTTTCGAGATTATGGGAAAACGGCATTCACCCTCGCCCGGAGGACAGGAAAAGGGGTGAGAATATCAGTAAGGGTTGACCGAGTGATGGAAGAACGGTCTCCCGAAGCCACCGAACTCTGGGAAAAAGTGGTGGTAAAACGTAGTGGTAACGAGTCCGGCAGCAAACGACTGAGCGAGCTGTGGAAAGAGTTGTCCTTCAGTGTGCTAGGGCTTCCCGATGAAGAAGTTTTCGACATCAAGAGGGTGGATGTGGATGTGCCCGCCTATGCCCGAATTTTCGCCAGCGTTAAGTGCTCCGTGTGCGGAGAAAATGTTATGGAGCCACGGGTACGTATGACAGACGGCAAGCCCGTCTGCATCCCATGCTCTGGTCAGGCATACTACCAGTTAGCTGGTGACGGATTGTCAATAATAGGGGGAAGCTGATGAACAAAAAAGTGCTGAACCTGGTATCAAAATTGCTTATCCCTGCCTTGATAGTCGCTTTACTCATTCTCCCATCATGTACTGTACGGACGCCGGAAATTAGTTCATACGCCATTGCCGATAGCACTGGAGACTGGGGCTATCCGTCACCTTACGCACATTATTCACGCGGACCTGGCTATACCCGTATGCAGTTTATCTTTGAAACTTTGGTCTGGAAGAATGCCACGGCTTTGGTCCCCCAACTAGCCAAGGAGTGGAAGTATAATGCCAGCGATAATTCCTATACATTCACGTTACAACAGAACGTAAAGTGGCATGATGGTACTGATTTTTCCGCTGATGATGTAGCTTTCACCTATAAATATATCAAGGAACATCCTTACCAGTGGGTTGATAATAGCATCATAAAATCCGCCGAAGCGCTTGACAGATACACGATAAAGCTGTACCTAGGCAGACCTTACGCTCCGTTTTTCCAGGACGTAGCCGGCACACAGCCAATATTACCCAAACACATCTGGGAAAACGTTACCGAGCCGGAGAAATTCACCTCTCCAGAAGCAGTAATTGGCACGGGCCCTTATAAGCTGGTCAACTACAGCAAGGAGCATGGCACCTACCTCTACGAAGCCAACGACAGCTACTACTTGGGCAAACCGGCGGTCAAAGAAATAAGGTTCGTAAAAGTAGCCGCTGAGATGATGCCAGCAGCACTGAAAAGCGGTTCGGTAAATTGCGCCAGCGTGCCCGCTGAGGTGATAGAGGACATCAGGGCCGCCGGCTTCACCATCATCACCGACCAGCCATCATGGAATGGCAAACTTACGATTAACCATACGAAAGAACCACTATCTTCCAGAGAGTTCCGCCAGGCGATCGCTTATGCCATAGACCGGGAAGCCCTGGTACAGATAGTCTTCAGAGGTCACGCGGTCGCAGGTAGCCCAGGCATGATGCCGCCGACCAGCGTGTGGTACAACCCGAACACGCCGCAATATAAATATGACGTGGACAAGGCTAAACAGCTCATCACCGGGCTGGGTTACAAGCTGGAGAACAGCTATTTTGTAAAGGATGGGCAACCTTTGAAGCTGAGTCTGATTGCCGCTGCAGATTATAAAGACCTGGGGCAGTTCGTTAAACAGCAACTGGAGAAGGCTGGTATAAAAATAGACTTCCAGACTCTAGAAGCAAAGACGGTTGATGCCAGGGTTGGTGCCTGGGAATTTGACCTTTCTATCTACGGTCACGGTGGCCTATATGAGCCTTCAATTTTCTACAAGGTGGTGCTGGGCACAGACTTTAACAGTGCCCGCTACACGTCCAACGATGCCTTGACTCAGCTTGTAGAGGGTCAGCTCACTGAGATGGACGCCAAAAAGAGGAAGGAGATGGTATTCAAAATTCAGGAAATTTATGCTGAAGACGTACCTGCGTTGACCCTCTATTATCCCAAATCGTATTTAGCGCACGATGGCAGCGTATCTCTGTTTTACACCATGGATGGAATTGCCAGTGGTGTGCCTATTCCTCTAAACCGAATGTGTTTTGTGAAATAGCTAGGAGAAGAAATGAAATTACCAGAGAACAAGTCCAAAGGCAAGCCTACAATTGAAATGCAGATAAGGTCAGTAGGGGTAGTGAGGAGCCCGTTGAAGAACCCGAGCTTGGTAGCTGAGGCTGGTGATTTAGAATCCAGGGCAGGAGGAAGAAGAGCGAGGGAAGAACAGACGGTAGTATCTGAGTTGGTCTTTGATAATGACCTCGGAGGCGCCCTTGATGGCATAGAAGACTTCTCCCACCTTCTGGTGCTTTATTGGGCACATCATGTTCCCCCCGAAGGCCGCTCCCTCATCAAGGCGCATCCCATGGGCAGAAAGG
>CAZUEB010000120.1:0-5045 GCA_964619115.1 uncultured Dehalococcoidales bacterium | reverse complement strand
CTGTCGGGATAGGACACTTTCCAGATGTCGCCGGTTGTCCTCAATGGTCTCTATCTCCGTTTCGAGTGCAGTCACATAGCTGGTGAGCTTTCCCTGCTTGTTGAGTGCTTCAGTCAGCCTTTCGCGAGCATTCGCGTAGCCAGCGAACTCTCCCGCCAAACCAAGAGCCAATTCGAGGGTAAAACCATGCCTGGTTACCTCCTGCTTTATCTGGCCGGCAGTGGCAACCTCTGCCTCGGTAATATCAGCCTCCTGGCGGTATTCAGCCAGTTCTTCCTCGATACGCTTCCTTTCTCTTGCCGCTTTTTTCTGGAAAGTTGCGAGAGCTTTTTCTTCACTTTCTTTTTCCTGCCTTAGCCTCTCCAACTGTGCTACCGCATCCCGGGTCGCTTTGACCAACTCGTCGCACCTCTGCTCAATTGCTTCTTGATGCTTCTTCAGCGCCTCCAGTTTGGCATCGCGGGCAGCCAACTCCTTTTCGAGATCCTCATTCTCATGCAGCAACCGAGTATGCGTTTCCAGAGCCTGGCTCAAAGGTATTCCCTTTTCCTTTTCCAGCTTCCTGAGACCCGTCACAGTTTCCAGATAACCGGCATCTGCCAGACGCTCCTCCAGTTCAATCAGGCTCCGAAACTGCTCCTCGCTATAACCCGGATTGAAGACGCGAGCTGCCCTGATAACCTCTTTTAGTTCCTCTGCTGTGAATTCGTTTGCCATCATTACCCTCCTTTTCCTTCGTTTTGCAAGATGACTCGAATCGCCTCCTCCAGCGTCATATCAGCTGTCAGATATGGTGTGGCCTGGGCAACCATCTGTTTCGCCTCGCCTACCTGATATGCCATTGCTTCCAGAACGCTGAGTAACTGTTCATTGGTCCACCGCTGCTGGCCAAATGGCAGAGCTTTTGTAGCGCCCATAGACTGCAAACCCAGCAAACTGCCAACCACCAGGGGCGCTATGCGCCTTCCCTGGGAGCCAAACTCCTTGAGCCATGTGGCCACGTATTTGCGTCTCAGCGTATGTGAGAGCCGCGCCACAAAGTCATCAGGAAGCTGTACCGGCTTGGCTCCGAGCACTTCCCAGATGGTGCTACCGGCGCTTCTAGCTAATATCGAAAATCGGCTGAGGTCATCATCGAGAATAGCCTGGAGCAACAAAATAGGGATACTCAACGTTTCCGCCTTCCCGATAGGGCCAACCAGCGTCACCGGGTAGTAGTCATCGGTAGTCTCCACCTCTCCCGCTGCTACGATGTATCTCTTGAAGTCAATAGTGACTTGTGGAGTGTCCCTGCTATCGTAGCCAGGTCTCGGGACGGAGATGCACCACCACTTTCCATCCCAGTTGGGATTACCCCGATACTTCCCACGAATTGCAGCCATAATATCCTTTTCGATTTCGGAACGGAGCCTGGTCACGTCTACTTCCTCGAAGAGTTCGGCAACCGAAAGAGATAGGTCACCCGCCCCGGCCTCACGAAAGGCCAGCTCAGTAGCTTCTCTGAAATTTTTCACGCGTATGCCATGCAATATTTTCATTTGCTTTTACCTCCGTGGGAGACAAGTTCAGCTGACTTGAGGAAATCACTAATAGCGAGGAGAAATTCGTGAATGTCTTTGGGTTCTAAAGGTTGAGTGCTGGATTCGAGCGAGGTTGCTGGCGAAATATAAAGAATGAATAAACGCCCATCCCGATTAGCTCCCAGCTCCACGTTACTTACCCTCCTCGGTCCACAGCTTGTTATACCACTCTTTGAGCTCGTCACCGGCGACTTTCCTGTACTTGGCTGTGGTGTTGAAACTTGCATGACCCAGATGTTCTTGGAGAAGCCTCAGTCCATCGCCGGAATCGTCAATCCTTATGGCATGCACAGCAAACGCGTCTCTTAATCGGTGGGGGCTCACACCGTGCACCCTACCAGACTCAGGATTAACCAGTTTGGGCAGGCCGGCTCTATCGGCACAATCTTTTACTATTTGCCAGGCTCGATGCCGATTGATGCCAAATATGAGCATCTTACTTTTTCGATTCACTGGCCCATTGCGATTGATATAATCCCTCAGCATTTCTAAAGTATCCCTGTCCAGAGGCAGCATTCTCACTCGTCGGTGCTCCTGCTCTCTAGCTATTACCTCTTTTACCCGCATGCCGCACCTGGGACAATAAATGTGGCTTTTCCCCAACCCAACATCACATTTAGGACAATGAAGTTTGATGCGCTTCTTCAGGTGTTCAATGCTCACCATGCCCTGAGTCAAGTCGATGTCTTCAACCTCAAGGGCTAGGGCTTCACTGACGCGACAACCCAGTCTCGCCAGAATCCGGATAAGGAGTTTATCCCTTATGCACATAGCGGCGTCCTCCAATTTTGCTGTTTCGTCTGTATTCAGATAGGTCTTCAAGCCTTACTCCTGATGTCTGCTTAGCATCCCGAAGGATGGTGGTGATAAAATATCTTACCAAGGCTGGCCTCTGAGCAAAGCAAAGTAGCCCTGGTTTTTGCCAAACGAGTATCTTTCATCCTTTTGACCATTAAAGGTAGTGTCAAAATAGTGTCAGAATTCGTCACGGTCTTATTCTTTGGCCCTAGCCCCAATCATTGTTTTCACCAGTCTGCGAACGGTACTCCAGTCGGCAGACAGCCCTTCTCTCCTGAGCTCACGGGCAATCGCCCGATAGCCAAGCCCCATTTTGTATAGGCTACGTATCTTCGGAACAAAGTCCAGCGGGATGGCCCTGGGTCTGCCTGGCTTTCTGTTCCCTGATAGTGCTCCTTCTAGTTTCATGATTGCCGGCCCCACCATTAATTACTTGACTTTTGTCATAGCCACTATCGGCTGCGGCCATGACTGCCACTTTATGACAACAGTCCGCCTTGGTATAATGGGTGGGGGAGAAAGGGTAAGTTACCGGGCGGGCTCCATCCCCCTTTCACTGATTTTCCCTCTCTCCCCCATATGGTTGGTGTCGAGGTACTTCACCCTGGCTGGTCGGCCTCCAAGCGTCCCCCACCTACAGCGGTCATCTGTGGTGTATCTGCTGGCAAAGACAGCTTGTCCTTTCCTGCCAGCCGCTTTAAAGTGGTTAATTCCATGCCGCGACTTGGTACTGACACCGCCAAGTTTACCTGCCTCAGCGCAGCTCATGCTACCGCCTTTGCTTCTCGATTTAACTTTCATTGCCGTACTTAGCTTCAAAAATAAAGCCGGCTACTTCCCAAATTTTAAGGAAGTAAGCCGGCTTGAGTTCACGTTTGCTCCGTGCCGAGCTTATTAATGTGCCAATTCTTACTGTTTAGCTATCCACTACTAGCTCAATCTTCCGTTGTACAACATGCTCAAGCATTTCCCAAGGTTCAACACCGCGGTAAATAATGGTAACCGTGTGACGACAGCTAGGGTCTAGCCTTCTGCCATACTCAATCAAAGCCCTTTCTCTTTTGGTAAGAGCCATCCAGTGTTTTTCGATTTTGATAGGTAGTCCAGCTTTCGTCATAGACATCAACTTCACCGGTACCGTACGATGAATTGGTTGGTGCAATACAGGCACTGCACCACCTCTGCGGGTGGTGGTGCACCCTTGTGGACGACTCGCATTTGATTGCGGCAGTTTGGATTTGGACAAGTCACGACAAATGCATTGGTGTGATTCTGCAAGATTTGAGCCATGGTCACTAAGCCAGCAGTTACCATGAACGTCACCGCCATCGATGTGAGAAACTCTCCCCAGTCCGTGTGACCATTCTGGCTCTGTTCGTATCTCTTCTTGGCGAAGTCGAGTAGCTCCCGTTCGCTCTTTGATACGGGTAAATTACTTTGGTTACGGTTTGGCACTGCCCTGCTCCTGTAGTGTTTATACTATAGCAATTTTACTATAGCACACGCCGGCGGCCCTTGTCAACCCCCTGAAGGTCATTTTGCTAAGAATTTCTGCAAGTAAACCGCATCCATTCCCCCGGAAGGAATACACGGCACACATATGAGGGTTTACCAGTTGCAAAACGCAGCACCACGCTCAGTCTTTCATCCAGTCGAGTGGCCCTGTACCATCAAAATATTTCAAGGCGTGCGTGCTCTGAACATACTCCGTGTACCGCTGAGTCATTCTCATTGTACTGTGGCCAAGCAGAGTCTGGCATGCCTTCATGTCACCAGTATGCTCTAATAATGTGGTAGCGAAGGTGTGCCTGGTCTTGTGTACCAGCCCCTGGACGTGCTCCAACCCTGCGTCCCTCTTGAGACGTCTGATTATCTCTTGCACTGTGCGGCTCTTGATTGGCTTACCCTCCTCGGTAACCCATAACCTGTCACCGTCGACTTCACGAGGGCGCAGGCTCAGGTATCGCCAAAGTGCCTTTCTTGTGTGCGGGCCAAAAGCGCAGAGTCTGGACTTACCTTGCTTCCCAAAGCGCACAACCACCGTGTGCTGGTCAAGGTCAACATCTCTGAGGTCAAGGTCAGCCAGTTCTTGGAGCCTCAGGCCACTTTCAAAAAGCATGCAGATGATAGCCTTATCTCGAGCGGCCAACATCCGTTGACGTGGTGTCCTCGCCACTTTCCAGTCATGGTCCAGGACGGCAAAGAATTTCTCCTTATGCTCCGTTTTGTACGGTTCAATAGGTGGCTCTTTCGGCGGCTTAACTACAATGCCATCCAGAGGGCTGTCCTCAAGGTAACCTTCTGTCTTTAACCAGTTGCAGAATCGCTTGATTCCCCGATAGTAGTGAAATCGCAGCGACTCCGCATGACGGGCTGTTTCACCAGCACGACTGTTCTGTTTGATAGCGGCAGAGTTACTTGTAATATGGTGGAAGAAGCTGTTAATGTCTCTTCTGGTAAGCAGCCGTGGCTCAGCGACACCTGAAGCTTCTAACCAGCGAGCAAAAATCCGGGCGTGGTCGTAATAATATTCAACCGTCTTTGGGCGGACCTGCGCCTCCAGTTCAAACCTGAATCCCTCTAGTAACCATTGCCAATTTCCATGTCTCTGCACCATTACGTTTTGGGGAGCCCGCCCGGTGCAGGTCGTTTAGACCAGCTTCACCT
>CAZUEB010000119.1:0-5062 GCA_964619115.1 uncultured Dehalococcoidales bacterium | reverse complement strand
CCACCCACCACTCAGGTAATATCATTACCTTTCTTTAGCTTCGATTTTCCACCAGAAAGGTCGAGTTTCTCGAATTTTTATTCGTGAGAAAGGTGATGTTATTACCCTGGATATCACGTTCAAATCTTTAGGGCTAGCCTCACAGAAACATGAACACATTCCTGACAAATGTGTAATCAGGCTACAGTGAATGGCAGTCACATGGTTTTAATGAAGTTGATAAACTCCTCCAGCAATCGTGAGATTACCAACTGCTTTCTATAGATACACCAGAAGTCTCTTTTCAGTGTAACTCCACCAACCGATACAACTTTTACCAGGTCAAGAGCAATACTCTTCTTAATGGCGAGATTTGACACGAATGCAATGCCTGCCTTGGCTTCAACTGCTGTGATGACAGATTCAGTTGTACTTAAAACGAGAGTCGGCTTACACTGTCTTAAATCAAATCCAGCATTTAATAAAAGGGCTTCAACACTACGTTGTGTTCCGGATGTCGGCTCTCTGAATATCAATGGCTCACCGCTCAATTCCTGGGAAGAGACCTGTCTCCGCCCGGCAAAAGGGTGATCAAGGAAAACAATGAGCACAATCTCATCTTCGGCCACCTTCACTGCTTCCAGTTCCTGTTCTTCAGGGGATATTCCACAGAATCCAATATCGTATTCACCACTTCTTACGGTTTCGATCACTCTAGTCGAGTCGGTTACTGCTACCTGGATGTTTACCGTCGGATACCGTCTCTTGAATTCACCGAGAATGGGAGGAAGTATGAAATCTCCAGGCATAGTACTGGCAGCAATATTAAGGTTACCGATTACCTCTTCTTTAAGCTGTTCAAAATCATGCGCCAGTCTTTGGTGCTCCTTATCAAACATCTCAGCAAAGACTAAAAGACGCTTGCCTGCCTCAGTCATCACCAGCGTTTTCTGGCGGCGGTCGATAAGACGAACACCGAACTCCTGCTCAAGTTTCTGGATTTGAAATGAGACGGCAGGCTGACTGATCGATAGCTTCTTGGCTACCTCAGAAAAACTGCTAGCCTTGATTACTTCTATAAATGTTCTCAAATATTCTAGATTCATTGTCAGCCATCCATAGATAATATTTTAGTTGAACTAAGATATTACTTATATTATAATATCCCATGGTAATTCTATATCATGCCAAGTTAACTATCAAAATCTGGAGAAGGAGGTGACGCTATGATTGTACTCAATCGCCGCACTTGATTTCATGGTACGCTGATGCGCGTTGTGTATCATAAGTGTGCTTTTGCTGCGCGGAAAGCTCATAGCATTGCCTCTATAACTACCTCACGCTGGTAGCTCGTAAACTCCTTACCTATGAGTTTCTCCGTGTAGCAGGAAAAATTCATAATAAAAAGGAGTTGATATGTCTGCAATTGCTCGCTTTCTTACGTCCCGCTGGGGCCCCATTATTACAGGTGTTGCTGTTGGTATTCTGGCGCCGTTACTAGTCTTTTGGGGAAATCCCGGTAACATGGGTATTTGCGTTGTTTGTTTCATTCGTGATATCGCTGGAGCTCTTGGTTTTCATCGGGCTGGTGTAGTCCAATATATCCGCCCCGAAATTATCGGGTTCGTACTAGGTTCTTTAGCCGCAGCATTGGCTTTTAAGGAATTCAAGCCTCGTACAGGGTCATCTCCTCTTGTACGTTTTCTCCTTGGTATGTTTGCTGTTTTTGGGGCCCTGGTATTTCTAGGCTGTCCATGGCGGGCTTATCTACGTCTTGCTGGCGGGGACTGGACCGCAATTTTCGGTATCCTTGGTTTAGTAGTTGGTATAGGGATAGGTATCATTTTTCTGCGCACGGGTTTCAGCCTCGGTCGTAGCCGATCGGCACCAAAGGCTGTTGGCTGGGTCATGCCAATCATTATGGTTGTTTTACTTGTTCTACTGATTATAGAGCCGCAGTTCGGGCGCGACGCAGAAGGCAAACTAACTGGACCAATCTTTTTCTCAACTACTGGGCCTGGTAGCCAGCATGCAGCACTAATTATTTCTCTCGTAGTTGGCCTCTTTATCGGTTTTCTAGCACAACGAAGTCGCTTCTGCACTGTCGGAGCCATAAGAGATACCATACTTTTACGAGATTTCCGTTTATTTTATGGGGTTCTAGCTCTTATTGTAGTCGCTTTCATTACTAATCTTGCCCTCGGGCAGTTTAATCCCGGATTTTCCGGCCAGCCGGTCGCTCATACTAATGAGTGGTGGAACTTTGGGGGCATGGCATTGGCAGGTTTAGCCTTTACTCTAGCAGGTGGTTGCCCGGGTCGGCAGCTTTTCCTCACTGGAGAAGGCGACGCCGACTCCGCTATGTTTATCAGTGGCATGCTGGTGGGTGCCGGTATTTCACATACCTACAGTATGGCCAGTTCCACTGCCGGTCCTGGCGTATTTGGGCCTTTTATCGTAATCGCTGGATTAGTTATCTGTGTCGTTATCGGCTTAACGATGCGAGAAGTAAAGGTTTAGGAGGTTCTTTCAATGACTGATATAAAGACAGTAGATGCCCGTGGGCTTTCCTGCCCACAACCGCCCATGTTAACCCGCCAGGTTATACAGAAATTGGATAAGGGAACGGTAGAAGTACTGGTGGACTCTGGTACCGCAAGAGAGAATGTTTCCCGACTAGCCAAGAGTATGGGCTGGGCTGTGACTATTGAAGAGCAAGCTGACGGTAGTGCCCGGATTATACTTAAGAAATAGTTTCCCTCGTTGTAGGAAGGAGGCAGTAAATTTGGCGTTTTTTAAACGACAGCAAAAAGTAAAATTTGAGGGTGGTGGTTTGGTGCTTTTTCAAGAGGTATCACAGGCTATGGCTGCAGAGAAGATACTCAAAGCTGCAGGCTATACCGTAAGGCTGGTTGCGCCCCCAGCCGAGTTACGTAAGGGGTGCGATCTAGCTGTTGAAATAAATCTAGTTGAACAGCCTGGCATTGAGCGGCTGCTAAAAGAAAAGGACCTGGCTTATGTCAGTATTGACCCGATAAAGATAAAAACGGCACCTCTTCTTGATATAGTCAAGGTAACTGATTTTGGCGAGTGGATCATGGTCAAGGCTGGCAATATGAAGATTACCTATGAAAAGAGCAGCGGCGTTATCGTTAACGTTTCCGGTGGGGGTTGTCCCGATATTCCTTATCTCCATGCCGAGCTAATCGATAGACGGTTAGATGAAGCACAGAGGCCTAAGGATCTGGGTTATACTCTCTGCGCACTAAACTTGGATCGGGCTTTTGACGAATGCCTGACTCTCCATGCGAGAGGTGATAAAACATGATGATCGTTGCTGGGACAGTTCCTATCAAAGACATGCCTCTTACCATGGGGACAGTGGCTCTCGATGGGGATTTTCTAACGGTAGACAGTAAAAAGATACCTCGTACCCAGGGAACCGGAGCGATGGTGAGTGCCGCGTTGGCCACGACGAGTTATCTTGGTCTTGAGGCTCCCTATGCTATGCTCGTTGGTGATAAGGGAGAAGGGAAAGGGAGCCGTCAACTCTACCAGTACCTGATTGACCATGTTGCTGAGCTTTCGCCATCAGTGATAACTCTACATTACTGGTTACCCGACATGGGGCAGACACGGCAATTGTGTGCTGCTATAGAGAAATGCGAAAAACGACCGATCATGATTGCCGATGCCGCTTCCATGTATTCGGCGAAAGGCGCTGGATTGGCGGAAACATTCGATATCTTCACCCCTGATGCCACTGAAATTGCCTTTCTCGCTGATCCGGAAGCTACACACCCAGCCTATATCTTCAAACACCTGTTTGAGACCGACGGTTCACGTGCCCCTGAATTAGCAGAAACGGCTTACGCGAATCATGGTGCTGCCAGGCTTCTACTGGTAAAAGGAGCAGTCGACTACGTAATTAAAGAGGGAAAGGTTCTAGCTACTATAAACGAGCCGAATGTGCCAGCATTAGAACCTATCGGCGGTACCGGCGACACTATTACCGGACTAATCTCAGCCTTGACCTATGCTGAGCTAGAGCCTCATGAAGCGGCAATTATAGCCGCTAAAGCTAACCGCATGGCTGGGAGATATGCTAAGGTAACCCCGGCAACCAGGGTAAGGCAGATTATTGCCCAATTCCCCTCTGTTTTTAAAGATTATCTATGCCAGTGGAGCGATGTCTGCTGTGTAAAAGGAGCGGATTAGTGCCCGAGATTGGACTCGGCCTTACCCCTTTCGCATTCCTATCTGCTTGAGTAAGCTACAGACCAGGAGGTAGATATGAGTACAGAAATTGATGTTCGAGGGTTGAGTTGCCCCATTCCGGTAGTTAGAACAAAAAAAGCTTTGGAAGGTATAGAGGCAGGTGACCTTACAATTGTTATAGAGAGACAGGACGGTTGTCAGAACGTTCGGCGTTTTGCCGAGAGTCAAGGATGTAAGGTTACTATTGATGAAAAGGAAGGCCTGTTTTATATACATATTTACAAAGAGAAGACAACACAGTCCGCAAAGCTCGAGCCAAGCAAAGACGTGGTTTTTATTACTAGCGACCGGTTGGGTACCGGTGACCGGCAGCTAGGTGAAATCCTCATGAAATCATTCCTTAATACCATTTGGGATGCTGAGCCAAAACCTGCTAAGCTTTTATTTCTGAATGATGCTGTAAGACTGACTACCGAATGTTCCGAGGTTTTGGACAGCTTGAAACTCCTTCAGGAAGCAGGAGTGGAAATATTCTCGTGTGGTACTTGCCTTGAATATTACCAGTTGAAAGATAAGCTTAAGGTGGGATTGGTAACTAACATGTACGACACTGTAGAGTCCCTTCCTTCTGCAGGTAAGATTATAAAAATTTGATGGAGAATAAATATGAGTGAGGACAAGAAATTACATCTTACTCAGACTGTGCGTGGTGCTGGCTGAGCCTGTAAACTGGGTCCGGAGGACCTAAATAAAGCTCTAGCGGACTTACCCCTCACCACACATCCTAATCTCATTGTAGGAATGGAGAGGGTAGAAGACGCTGGCATATATAAGCTAACCGATGAGTTGGCCATTATACAGACAG
>CAZUEB010000118.1:0-5064 GCA_964619115.1 uncultured Dehalococcoidales bacterium | reverse complement strand
CTAATACAGGATATCCTCCAACATGCTGATGGGCACCTTGACGCCGATGAGATTTACCAGCGTGTTCGCCTGAAGTCGCCTGGCATCAGTCTGTCCACAGTGTACCGTAATCTGCAGATGTTCAAGGAACTCGGCTTAATTGAGGAGCACCGGTTTGGCAGCCGCCATTGTTACGAAGCTGCTCCGCAAGCCAAGCATCACCATTTGGTATGCCTGGGCTGCGGTCGGGTGTTTGAGTTCAAGTGCCCCTCAACAGAGAGGCTTAAGTCCAGAATAGGTAAAGAGGAAGGGTTCAGGGTGACGGAAGCCGAGGTACGTCTTGCTGGCTATTGCCCGGAGTGCCAGGAGCGCCTGTCTGCTAGTGCTAGCGAAAATAGATGAATATCCAGTGAAGGAGGTGAGGGAAATGCCATTCGGAATGGGACCTGCCGGCTGGGCTTATGTGTACGGCTATTCCTGTGCTGGTCTTCCCTACATTACTCGGGGATGGTGGCATGGTTGGAAAGGCTGGGGGTGTGGCAGAGGTCGTGGGTTGGGCTGGCGTTGGTTTAGGCCGTACAGGTATCCATGGTGGTAAAAGTAAAATCGGCTTTCTAAGGAGGTGAGATTATGCCTAATGGATTTGGACAAGGAAGAGGTTACGGACGGGGCTTCGGAGGTAGCATGGGCTTCGGCTTCCGGGGTAGTTCCCCTCCCTGGCCATATGTTGGCCTCGGTAGAGGAGGTTTATCAAGGTGCGGCTACTTCTTCAGCAGGGTAGGTGCACCTGTACCGCCATTATATCAGGCGTCCCCGTTCTACCCAGGGGCAACAGCCGCGCGCGGGTATACACCCTACTCTTCCCGGATGACCAGAGATGAGGAGCTCAACTACCTGAAGGACGAGGCTGAGGCAATAAAGGGTCAACTGGAAGAGATCGAATCCAGAATGCGTGATCTGGAGAGTAAAGAGTAATACACAGACACTTCGTGGTATTGGAGGTGGTACTATGCCGAACTTTGATGGCACCGGGCCGCGTGGTAAGGGCCCGATGACAGGTTGTGGTAGAGGTTACTGCGTCGTTCCGATATCAAGCTCGGAGCAGGAGCTTGTTTTTCTTAGAAGTCAGGCTCAGGCGTTACAGGCACAATTGAAACAAGTTAGAGCTAGAATCAAGGGAGTGAAAACGACAAAGGAGGTGCATCATGCCAGGATTTGATGGTACCGGTCCCAGGGGAATGGGGCCAATGACTGGAGGCGGCAGAGGCTTCTGCAGCCCGTGGGGACTAGGAGTTGCTCGACCTATGTATGATTTTCCTCGCTGGGCATACGCCTCTCCTTACTACGGAGCGTACGGTTTCGGGCCGTTTACGCCGCGGATGACCCGCGAGCAGGAGCTTGAATTCCTGAAGACCGATGCAGATGCCCTGAGACAGGAGCTTAAGAAACTGGAAGACAGGATTGGGCAACTGTCAACGGCAAAGGAATAAGGAGGTACTATGAGAATTGCCATTTCAGCTAATGGCTCCACCCTCGATGCTGAGGTAGACCCTCGCTTTGGGAGATGCCAGTATTTCATTGTTGTCGACCCGGAGACGAAGAAATTTGAAGCAGTGGATAATTCCAGTGCCATGGCTTCCGGTGGGGCAGGCATCTCGGCGGCACAGATGATAGCCGGTAAAGGCGTAGGGGCTGTTCTTACGGGTAACTGTGGTCCTAATGCCTATCAGACACTCTCTGCTGCTGGAATTCAGGTGATAACTGGGGTCTCAGGGAAGGTAAAGGATGCTGCTGAGCAGTACAAATTGGGTAAATTTGCTACTGCCCAGCAGCCTAATGTGCCCGGCCATTTTGGCATGGGCGCTGGCCCTGGAAGGGGAGGTGGCTCTGGTAGAGGCGGTGGCCGCGGTATGGGTCGAAGGATGGGCATGTAAGCCTATTGAGGCACAGAAAAAAGAAACCACTTCGGAGGTGAAGATATGCCAAGAGGAGATGGAACCGGGCCTCCGCGCAGTGCGGCGCAGAGAAGCGGTCGAATGAGAGGGAATCGAGCTGGGGCAGGCCCTAGCGGTAACTGTGTCTGCCCCAGCTGTGGGGAAAAGGTGCCTCACCAACAGGGAATACCTTGTTACAATGTGAGTTGTCCCAAGTGTGGCACCAGATTGGTAAGAGGATAAAAAGAACCTGATTCCTGTGTAAGGAGGAGGCAAAATGGAAACGGCTTGGTATTTTCGACTTTTGATACCAAACGTAGGGTGGTTTGTTTGCAGTTGGCTACTTTTTGCAATCATAAAGGCAAAAAGGATGAGCGGCCCGGGGCCAAGTAAGTCACTTCAGATGGTTTTTTGGATAAGTTTTATTGTAGGGTGGGTATTAACGTGGTTCATCCCATACAGCATCAATATGGCTTTCTGGATTGGGCTTGGTATTATTATTTTGGGATTAATAATCTTTTCTCTAGGCTTTGCTGCCATGCGAGAGCACCCTGAAAGGAAGCAGGCTGTTGTTGATTGGGGTATCTATAGGGTCAGTAGACATTCTCATGTTTTGGCCGGCATGATTTGCCTTCTTGGTGTAGTTGGCATGGGATGGAATCCAGATTTAGTAATCTATCTCATTCTATGGGTCTACTTTGTTTTATATGCTGCCCTATCGCATTTTGGGGTATTGAGTGAAGAAAAGCTGAACATTAAAAGATTCGGGCAAGAGTATGTAGACTATATGAAGAGAGTACCGAGATATTTCTTCGGGAAGATATAGGAGATACACCTGATACTAATTCTTCAGCAACATAAAGTTCTAGAGTTGCGTGGCTAGGAATGCCGAAATCGGGAAAGAACTAAACCATAAGGAGGACTACTACAATGCCATTTTTCGAGCCTTTAGAGAAGCTTGACCCAAAGCATGTTGACCTGGAGAGAGCCAGGAAATCCCTGCGTGAGGAACTAGAAGCCATAGATTTCTATCAGGAGAGGATAGATGCCACCGAGGACGCCTCACTAAAGAAGCTCCTCGAACACAACATGAATGAGGAGAAAGAGCATGTCGCCATGCTCGTTGAGTGGCTGAGAAAAAACGACCCAACACAGGACAAGATGTTCAAAGAACATGACTAGAGATTGCTGAGATACAAATTGAGGTACTGATGATTATATCTATTGCTAGCGGCAAAGGGGGAACCGGCAAGACATTGGTGGCAACCAGCCTTGCCCTTTCCCTGAAGGGTAGACAAAAGGTGCAGCTTCTCGACTGTGATGTTGAGGAGCCGAATGACCATATTCTAATGAAGCCGGAATTTACCGGTAGCGAATCGGTTCTGATACCGGTCCCGAAGGTGGATGAATCCAGGTGCACCTACTGTGGTAAATGTGCTCAGGTCTGCGCCTACCACGCTATCGCCGTGCTTGGCGAACATGTATTGACCTTTCATCAGCTCTGTCACGGCTGCGGTGCCTGTAGCTATCTCTGCCCGGAAAAGGCAATCTCCGAGGAAGGAAGAGAGATTGGCATCATAGAGACGGGGCAATCGGACGGGGTGGCATTTATTCACGGCAAACTCACCGTTGGGGAAGCTCTAGCACCGCCGGTAATCAGAAAGGTAAAAGACAAGGTTAACCATGATGGGACTGTCATTATTGACGTTTCTCCAGGGACATCCTGTCCCGTTGTGGAAGCGATTAAGGGTAGCGATTTCTGCCTTCTGGTAACCGAGCCGACCCCTTTCGGGCTCAACGACCTTATCCTGGCAGTAGAGACAGTGAGAGAGCTCGGTATTCCCTGCGGAGTTGTGCTCAATCGCGCCGGAGTCGGCGACGCCGGAGTAGAAGAATACTGCCGAAAGGAGAATATTCCTGTTCTGCTCACCATTCCCCTGGATACAGAGATTGCCCGTTTGTACTCGCGGGGCACTACCTTGGTGGAGGGTATGCCAGAATGGAAAGAGCGTTTCGTCGCGCTATTTGACGGAATTCGGGAGATAGCTAATGAGAGAGTTAGTCGTATTAAGTGGTAAAGGAGGAACCGGAAAGACCAGCATCGTCGGTTCCCTGGCTGCCCTTGCTCAAAATAAAGTGCTGGCTGATTGTGATGTAGATGCAGCCGACCTGCACCTTCTGCTCAGCCCTACCGTCAGGGAGAATAACGAGTTCTGGAGCGGGCAGGTTGCAGTCATTGATGAGAACAAGTGTACCCTGTGTGGCTTGTGTCAGGACATGTGCCGGTTTCACGCCATCAGTGATTTCAAGGTTGATCCGATTTCCTGTGAGGGTTGCGGTTTCTGCTTTCACATCTGCCCGGTTGAAGCCATTACTATGAAAGAAAACCTCGCCGGTCGCTGGTTTATCTCCGATACCAAATACGGCCCGTTGGTTCATGCCAAACTCGGCATTGCCCAAGAGAATTCAGGTAAGCTGGTAGCACTGGTCAGGCAACAAGCCAGGCAGATTGCCGAGAAAGAGGGAAAAGATTTCATTATCAGTGATGGGCCACCGGGCATTGGTTGCCCGGTAATCTCATCACTTTCCGGGGCCAACCTGGCTCTCCTGGTTACTGAGCCGACATTATCCGGGATACATGACCTGGAGAGAGTCCTGGGCGTCTGCCAGCACTTTGGCGTCCCACCCCTGGTCTGTATCAATAAGTATGATATAAACGAAGAAAACAGTCGTCAAATTGAGAGACACTGTCTTAGCCACGGGGTAAAGGTAGCCGGGGAAATCCCCTTTGATAACGTTGTTAGTGAATCAATTGTCCGAGGGGTACCGGTGGTGGAATATTCCAGTGGCAGAGTCACCCGTGAGATAGAAAGAATGTGGCGCATGCTTTCGGGAATGTTAGGAAACGGTAGTAAGGGGTGACATACCATGCCAATCTATGAATACGAGTGCCTTAAATGTGGTGAACGCTTCGAACTACGACGGAGCATGAGCGATAGTGACCAGAAAGTAAAATGTCACAGGTGTGGGACAGAGAATCCTCGCCGCGTCTTCTCAGCCTTTGCCACGACTTCTGGCGGCTATTGTGCTCCGAGCAGCCCCACCTGAAGCGTCAGATCGTGAGGCGGTCTGTCTCATATGAAGCAAGTTT
>CAZUEB010000117.1:0-5066 GCA_964619115.1 uncultured Dehalococcoidales bacterium | reverse complement strand
ATGGACTGGTAAATCATACTCTGTATTAAACCACGGTAATACTTTCCAAAGGTGGGCGTGCTCACCATGAAAACCGCAACCAGGTCTTCCGTGGGGTCGACCCAGTACACGGTTCCGGCAGCACCGTTCTTGCAGAACTCACCCATATTTGCCGGGAAGTCTACATTTGCGGTATCCACCCGAACGTAGAAATCGAAGCCTACGCCATAACCTGATTCGGGTACGTAAGCAGTATCGCTGCGATTACCCAGCGGACCTATCAAATCTGAAGTTATATAAGTCACGGTTTCCGGTTTCAGCAGGCGCTTACTTTCAAGTTCGCCGTCGTTGAGAAGCATCTGGGCAAAGCGTGCATAATCCATAGCCGTCGAGACAGTACCAAAACTTCCGTTCAAAAGTTTCCTGTTTGGGTCGGTTACATCAATGTATAGAGGCCATCCAGGAGTCAGGTAAACCAGGCGGTCTACATCCCCTTCCGTGACGCGGAATCCAGAATCGCTCATTCCCAATGGTTTAAAAATGCGCTCTTCGAAGAACTTGTCCAGCGTCATACCGGAGGCAACCTCTATAACCCTGCCCAGGACATCGTACGACGCGCCATATAGGTATTGAGTTCCCGGGTCATTAACCAGCGGCAACTTGGCCAATTTTTCACAGTGCTCGGCATTTGTTAATCCTGCAGTATTATTCAGTCCAGCTTGAGTAAAAAGTTCCCTGATGCCCGGAGTAGGAAATAGATTGCTATATATTCCCGAGGTGTGTGTGGCAAGGTGCTGAATCGTCATAACGTTGCTAGGTGGCACTGTGGTGACAACATACTTGCCGCTATCGTCTTTCGAGACTTCCCCCACCTGGATATCCTTAAAAGACGGTATGTATTTTTCTACCGGGTCTGAAAATGCCAGTTTTCCCTCGTCCTTCAACATGGCGACCGCCACCGCAGTAAAGGATTTGGTCATGGAGTAGAGGCGGAATAGAGAGTCCTTTTCCATAGGTAGCTTCTTCTCATTGTCGCGGTAGCCGTAGCTCTTGAAATAGGCGATTTTTCCGTCTCGAGCCACCATGAGCACAGCGCCGTTTATTTTATTTGCCGCTATGTCGGCTTCTAATGCGGTATCAATCTCATTCAGTTTTTCTGACGAGAGACCGACGGACTCCGGCTCAACCGCCTGAAAGACCTTCGAAGTTACGTCGGGTGCGGTTGCAGGTTGAGCGCAGGCTGAAAGAGCAGAAGATATTAGAAGTACCGATAGCAACAGTATTGAGCAAGTCAGCCAGATTCTGTTTTTATAGGGCTTGCCGATTTTCATAATATGCCTCCTTTGTTTTTTAGTTTCTAAAAGTCAGCTAATGTTTGTAGGGCGCTAGCCTGACTATCTCATGCAGGAGAGCATGGTCGGGGCGGATACAACAGCCCCGACCATTTTGTTCTCCCGTATCACCATCATAAAGCAATGTTGGTGACCTGCGAGGCAACCAGAATCCAGGTAACCAGCATGGCGCAAAGGAAAGCGCCAACGTATATGTGACCCGTCTTACGATAGAAATAAGTGTATGCTAGAGCCACTATAGTCATTATTGGCAATATCTGGATAGCGATTATGCTGAATAGAATTTCGCTGCGAAGGGAGAGTGTACCGCCCATCAAGAGCGGGATATACTGAAACAGCAGCAAGCCAACGAAGCCCAGAACCATCAGGGCAACGTTTATCGCCATCTCGCTGCCCAGGCTAAATTCATTCTCTTTGCGGGTGGGGCGTAGCTGTCCGTGCAGTACTGTACCTATAGCTATGAAGAAGAGGATAAAGGGAATCAGGTAGCTCACGAAGCTTCGGAAATGGATGGTCGACATCGGTTTCACCGCAAAGACCCAGAAGCGGTAATCAACCGTGAACATCCATGATGAGAAGACCAGGGTCAGGTATCCTACAAATGCCACCAGGAAAGCCAGCAAGAATGATTTGCCGATTTTTCCCCAGTCCAGTTTTTTGCCCCAGGTTAAGCCGTAGTCGCTGGCGGTGGCTTTTGCCTTGCGGTTGAAGGCGAAATGCCATATCAGGAAGAGCACCACTGCGATGAGACCGACCAGCAGCAGCCAGACCAGCAATTGAGCCGTGATTGCCTGGGGGAAAACCTGGTTTGGTGCAATTTTATACTTGGTAGCATATTCTTTGAATGGGAAATATGTTAATGGCGGTATGACGATAAAGATGATGGCGGATATCCACCAGGCAATACCCTTAGCGGATTTAGGTTTTGTCGGAGCTTCCACGAGCTCTTTAAAGAAACTGCAGCGCAGTAGCAGGGCACCAACGGGGAAGAACAGCAATATCATGCCGATTAGGGCAATCAGATTGCCGATTTCCTTCCAGTGCCAGATCTGATTGGAAGGCGGTAAGGGTTTGCCGCCGTCCAGTGTTGTCTGGAACCAGTCGACGGCATAGCCGATGGCTGCAGGTGAAAGATGAACACCGGGATGTGTGGTGCGTGGCTGATAGAATTTGCGGGCGGTACCGTCCGCAGTCGAGCCGTACAATTTGCCCACCACCACTTCGTCCTCTGTTCCAAAGGCTTTTTTAAGCAGGGCACCTTTGACGGCATCTTTAGCCACAGGTGTCCCCCACATGGCTTGTGAGTACTCGCTCCATTCTCCTAGGATTACGCCCATGTTGCGTGGGAAGGTGGAGGTTACACTGCCCATGCCAGAGTCCGACAGGACCATTGACTTGTAGCTGTCAGGGAAAGCCTTTGCTGTGTTGATAATTGCCCAACCACCCATCGAGTGCCCTTCGAGGCCAATGTTTTCTTTGTCAACGATATCGAGGCTGCGCAGGTAGTGCAGACCATCGATGCCACCAAATTCGTTCATAAAAGCGGGTGAGTCTGAATAGCCGTGGCCGGTCTGGTCAATGGCGAGTACTACGTAACCGCGGCGAGCAAACTCAATGGCAAAGCCGTCCTGTGTTTCGCGCGAGTTGATGTAGCCATGTATGGCGAGTATGCCGGGAGCCGGGTCATTGGCGGTGACACCCTTTGGCACATAAAGCAAGCCGCTCATAATCATGCCATCAGTTCCGGCAAAGCGCACATCGCGGACTTTAACCTTGCCCCAGTCGGTCTGAGTCATATATGCCAGCAGGTTGCCCACCAATATTACCAACAGGGCGATGGCGAGCATTATTATCAGCGTGCGTTTGGATTTACTTTCGTTCGGCATGTCTTTCTCCTAAATTGGATTTAAATTAACTGTGAGTAGTTTAGTGAAAATATTACAAAAGCAACGATGCCTGTCAGATAAGCGAAGGCGAACAAATCAAATTGGCATGATTCCCACCCCCTTTAAACAAGTCAAGGCGGAGATTTGGAGATTTAGCTTAGTATATACCCATGTTTGAACCAATGCAATACGTATTATGCCACTGGATTTTAAAATTTATGGGATTAGATTATTTCAACCATTGGGCTATGAGTTTTCAGGCAACGGCTTTCAATACGCGCAAGGCACGCAATGTCACCCACTTGTTAGGTCGTTTCTTGGCGCCGAAGTCTATCCATGTCTTGCCTGTGTAGTCGTATTCCATCAACCAGCGTCCCTGAGCATCTTTCTTATCATAAATTATGGTTAAGGCATTTGCCAGCCGGGGGTCATTGCCGTAGCCTAACCCAACCAGCGCTTCAACGTTCTGTAGCAAATCGGTCACATAAAACACCGGAAAGCCGAATTTCCACCAATTTTGGCTCGGTTTAGTGTTATAACCGCAGGGATAATCTGCCTTTGCCGGGTCTTTGCTGAACAGGAAATCAACTCCTGCATTAGTCGCATTACTTATCAGTGCTGTCATTTTTCCCTTTGGCAACTTACTGAAAGCCAGCATTACCTTTACCGCTCCCCAGGCACAGGGTAATTTATTATTGGCGCCGCATACAAAGTCAGGGCCGCATTTTCCAGCGTAGTAACGCACCGGGGCTGACTTATCCTGCATCGGAGCGATGCCTTCGCCGGTAACACTCCTCGCCATCCACTCAAATGCTTTGTCTAAGTGCGGGTCTTCATATCCCAGGTCCAGTAGCGAGGCGCAGAGATTTCCCTGCAGGCAATCTATTGTTCCTGATGGGGCTCCGTTGGTTGTGAAGTGCCCGTCTTTGGTCAGCGTATGCTCCAGCAAGTAAGAGCAGGCGGTGGCTATGCGCTCATCCATTTCAACGGAAGCGCCAAGCTGAGCCAGTAAAATAACTGACCACACAGGTCCGGTATATTTGGGAGAATATCCGGCTCCCGGTTTCTCCCAAAACCCTTCTTTGTTCATCTGTGCTAGAACATCAGCAATGGGTCCTTCGGTATGTGCCCTTTTCTTTGCCTCCGTTAATGCTTTTTCATCGGGTTTTAGCAGGTCGCGCATGGCGAGGTATTTCACGCCAATATCGCTCGGCTCCAGTAACCACTCTAACTGGTTTTCCTCTATCCTTATCTCCTTGGTCATCGGAGTCCTTCGCGTTTCTTTTTTTGGAACATAAGAACTATACTGCCGATAGTTCCCACTAAATAGGCGATTGGGCAAATGAAAATTGTCATAATGAAGAAAAAGGGCTCATCACCTATGCCCGTTCTCTCCCAGAAGTCCTCACCGAACAACTGAATAAATGCTCCGTAAACGAGATTGTGAAGTAGTATGCTGGCAAAGATTCCCACCGCCGAAGAGCTGGTTACCAGTAAAAACCTCTTTAACAGCCTATCCAGTCTGGCTCTGACTGTTAGAATTAGCAACGCCAGTCCCAGGGCAAAGAAGAGCAGACCGGACAACGGGAAGAAGATTGAAACAGCGCGAGCGACGGTTTCATCCGGATATAAATCATTAAGCAATGTCCTTATCGGTGGATTCATAACAAAAATGCTGGTGAAAACTAGAATGAAGGCACCAAGCAGTGCCCAGAACAGCGAATTAATCAATCTGGTTGGCATTATTCCCCTTTTCACTCAGCAAATGTCAATCTCAGGCTAGTCCTGCTACCAGCCGATTGGCAATGTCTTATATGGTCACTTCCAGTATATCAACCAGCGCCTCCAC
>CAZUEB010000116.1:0-5102 GCA_964619115.1 uncultured Dehalococcoidales bacterium | reverse complement strand
GGGTGGTAGATATAAACAGTGCACGAGGCAACATAGTTAGTGCAGATACCAGCCATGCGGCGATGCCGGCCTTTATTCCCAGTGACCAGCCAGCATAGATTACCAGAAAGATGTAAATGAATCGCTCGAAGGTAAGCCTTGATAAACCAAGCAAAGAGCTAATCGATATATTGCCTATTACAGGTATTCCAGCCAAAAGCTCGTGGTAGTGGGATATAATTAGAACCGAGAAGAGCAAAGTTAGAAGACATATGTGGAATAT
The DNA here is from genome assembly GCA_964619115.1 of uncultured Dehalococcoidales bacterium. GTDB lineage: Bacteria > Chloroflexota > Dehalococcoidia > GIF9 > UBA5629 > 9FT-COMBO-48-23. Next base: position 4,840 of record CAZUEB010000116.1, on the reverse strand, counting down.
ACGCCATTTTTTTGACATTGCTGCGAAAGTTTCTCCCGGTCTATTTATTTGTCAGACGTACTTGTTAAATTATAGGTAGATTCTACTCTTCTGAAGAATTCTCTTGCTTGATGTCTTGTAATGTAAGCAGTCCCGTTCTAAGGGCTTCGACCAGGGCTTCGCTTCGCGAAGCGACATTCATCTTGGTGAAAATATTTGACATATGAGCCTTGACAGTGCGCAGGCTGAGACACAGTTTTTCGGCTATTTCTTTGTTGCTCATTCCGGTAGCCAGCAGCTTCATCATTTCCGTCTCCCGGTCGCTGAGAATGTCCTTTATCTTGCGGTCTACGCCTTCTGCTGGTTTAGCCATGGCTTGTTTAAGCAGCCTCTCGATGATTTTAGGATGGAGTACTGATTCGCCGGCTCGTATAGCTCTCACGGCTTCCACCAGGTCCTGTCCTCGAGCGCTCTTTAGCAGGTAACCAGTTGCTCCAGCCTCCAGTAATCCAAGGACATAATTATCGTCATCATAGGCAGTGAGAATCAATATAGCTGTGTTAGGGGCAATTTTCTTAATTTGTCGACTAGCCTCAAGTCCGTCGAATTTCGGCATCATGATGTCCATAACCAGAATATCTGGTTTCAGTTGGGAAGTCAGGTTGATAGCTTCCTCGCCGTTGTTTGCCTGACCAACTACCTCCATGTCTTTTTGATTGGAGAATACCTGGCACAGCGCTTCACGCAACAGCGGATGGTCATCGGCAATTAAAATTCTGATTTTCGTCTTCATTATGTATAACCCCCAGCCAGATTGATATCAATTATAAGATATATCACCTGAAAGAAACAATAATCATATGGTCGAGACTCTCCTAAAGCCTCGTGTTGAGATATAGTCCAAAGTACTATTGAAATTAGAGCTAAAGACCGATGAGGTTCCATCCGGTAATTGATAAATTAGACCTGAGGATTGAGTCAAAATCCGAAGGGGGCGCTGTAATGGACAAGCGTGTTCGTGAAAATCCTGAAGAAACTGCCGAAGCGATAGAAGAGCTGATAAAAGCGCCTACTGTTGTTCCCAAGGACGGGTTAGTTGGCAGGTGGGCGATATTGTCTGTGCTGGCCAGGGCAGCCGATGAACCAGAGTTCATGTCCCGCCTAGCTGATGACCCTCATGTAGCGCTTAAGGAATACTACACATTGACCAGTGAAGAGAAGGCGGCACTGGCCAGCGGCGATATCCAGAAGATTGAGAGTTGGGTGGGGAAGCTGGACAAGCGTTTGTCAACGTGGCTGTTGTACAGACTATCACAGGAGAAATGGTAATTGAGATGGAAACAGCAAGTGCTCAGTTTATTCCACTCTTAGGTCTGGTGATTTATATTGTCCTATGTGTCGCAGCATATTTCCTGTTTTGGGGTTTGCGTGTCATTTTCGTTGCTGCTCAAAGGGTGTTAAGTCTACGGTTTGCTCATAGGGGTTACAGGTCTATGGATGGGGCAGACTGTAGTGGTTGAGGGTAATGCAATGCAGCTGCGTAGCAGCTGAGTATAGATTGGTTATTACGTCAGAGGCGAAAAATAAAGGAGGTCAGAAAAAATGAAAAAATTTGACGTATTGAGAAAGTGTGAAGTGTTCAGGTCTCTGGATGACAAGCAGCTTCGTGAAGTAGAGAAGATGTGCGAGTCTACAGAATTTGAGGCGGGAGCGATTATCTGTAAGCAGGGCTGTAAGGAGGAAAAACTGTACGTGATTGAGAACGGCACGGTGGGGATTATTCTGGAAGTCGGGCCGCTTGCCCAACGCCAGGTTCAAGCCGTGGCTGACTTTGAGGCATTCGGTTGGTCATCTATGCTTGACCCATATGTTTGCACGGCTACAGTGAAAGCTCTAGAGAAGACGAAGGTGCTGGCGTTTGATGGGAAAGAATTGTCCTCTTTGTGCGTTAACAAGCCTGAGATAGGCTGCAGAACCTCCAGGGGAATAGCGCGTGTGGTAGCGACCAGGCTGCGCCAGGCATATGCCCAGTTACTGGGCGTTACTTCTCAGGTATAAATCGGGTAATTGAAAATACCCAAGCTTAGAAAGGAGTTTTAGTAATGGCAGATGTTAAAACAATCACCTCAATGATGGGTGAAAAAAGAGTTTTCAATCCTCCAGAGGAACTGAGTGACGGTGCATATGTCAGGAATCTGGTCGAGTATAAGGCAGTATATCAGTGGTCCATTAGCGACCCTGAGGGATTCTGGGGTGAGATGGCGGAGCAGCTAGACTGGTACAAAAAATGGGACAAGGTGCTTGTTGAGGATTTCAAGGAGGGAAAGCATGAATGGTTTGTGGGAGGTAAACTCAATGTTTGTCACAATTGTCTGGATAGACACGTCAGGACATGGAGAAGAAATAAAGCGGCATTGATCTGGGAGGGTGATATTGGTGATACCAAGATACTGACCTATCAACAGCTTTACCGAGAGGTGAACAAGTTTGCTAATGTGCTAAAGAGGCATGGTGTTAGAAAAGGAGATAGAGTATCTATCTATTTGCCTATGATTGTGGAGCTTCCGATTGCAATGCTGGCCTGTGCCAGGATAGGTGCTATTCACAGTGTTGTTTTCGGCGGTTTCAGTGCCGATGCCTTGAGGGATAGGATGCTGGACTGCGAGTCGACAGTGCTTATTTGTGTAGATGGCTACTATCGTGGAGGGAAGATTATCCGGAGTAAGGATAACGCAGATGAAGCCCTTACAGCCTGTCCTGCAGTAAAAGATGTGATAGTGGTCAAGAGGGCTAATATCGAGGTAGCCATGAAGCCAGGACGAGACTATTCTTGGGATGATGAGATGGCTGCGGATGGCGTTAAAGCACATTGTGAGCCTGAGGTCATGGACGCTGAGGACCCTCTTTTTATACTGTATACCAGTGGGAGCACCGGGAAACCAAAGGGAGTTCTCCACACTCAAGCAGGTTATCTCCTGTACTGCTACCAAACCTTTAAGTGGATTTTTGACATGAAAGAAGAAGACACTTTCTGGTGCACAGCGGACATTGGCTGGGTGACCGGGCACTCATACATCGTTTATGGCCCCTTATCTTATGGAGCAGCGGTTCTTATGTTTGAGGGGGTGCCAAATTATCCCCATCCGGACAGGTTCTGGGATATTGTCGAAAAGTACCAGGTCAGCATTTTCTACACTGCCCCAACTGCCCTTCGGGCGATAATGAGAGAGGGAGATGATTGGCCTAATAAGCATGATTTGAGCTCCTTACGCATTCTGGGTACGGTAGGGGAGCCCATAAATCCTGAAGCCTGGATATGGTATTACAATGTAATAGGTAAAGGTAAACGTCCGATTGTAGATACCTGGTGGCAAACCGAAACGGGCGGAGTATTAATCACTCCTTTACCTGGTGCTACTCCGCTTAAACCAGGTTCAGCCACATTGCCATTTCCGGGAATCGAACCAGCGGTACTAAGAGAAGATGGTTCTGTTGCTGATGTGAATGAAGGCGGTTACCTGGTAATCAAAAAACCCTGGCCGGGCTTGATGCGGCGAGTCTACGGTGACCCGGAGAGATTCAAGAACACTTATTTTGTTCGGTTTCCTGGCGTGTATACAACAGGAGACGGGGCCAGGGTAGATGAGGATGGGTTCTACTGGCTAATGGGTCGTATAGATGACGTCATTAATGTGTCAGGACATCGCATAGGCACAGCCGAGGTCGAAAGTGCTCTGGTATCTCACGAGAAGGTGGCAGAAGCCGCGGTTGTAGGTATGCCCCATGAGATAAAAGGGCAGGGTATTTATGCTTATGTTACTCTTAAGGCTGGTGTCGAGAAGTCTGAGGAACTCAAAAAAACGCTGGTAACTCATGTTCGCAAAGAGATTGGACCTATAGCCACACCGGACAAGATTCAGTTTGCTGATGCTTTGCCCAAGACCAGGAGTGGCAAGATTATGAGGAGGATATTGACCAGGATTGCTGCTGGTGATGTGGAACAGCTGGGTGATACCAGTACTCTGGCTGACCCCTCCGTGGTCGGCGTGCTGGTGGAGGAGAGGGTTTAAGATTTTTATTGCAGGTCCGGCTTGCCTTTGGTCGGGACCAGCAAAAGAAAGTTACAAAATATAAAGAAGGAGGCAATTCTATATGGCAAAGGTGATGGTTCAAAACGATGTTCAGTGGGCTAATCCAGGCGCTTTGGGATTAGCCGGGTTCGGACTGAACACTATTTTGCTACAGATACACAATCTCGGTTTGATTCAGGGCACACTGCCGCTGGTATACGGCTTTTTCTGGGGTGGTGTGGCTCAGGTTATTGCCGGCATAATAGATGCCCGCCGTGGTGATACCTTCGGTCTGACCGCGTTCACTTCATATGGCTTGTTCTGGCTAGGGTTGAGTTTCTATTTTCTACTCCAGTGGACTGGTGTAGTAGAGTTGGAGAACTCCGGGCTGGCATGGCTGTTCATATGCTGGGGTATATTTACAGGCTATATGACTATAGGTACCTTTAAAATGTCCGTTATGCACATATTCGTGTTCTCAACTTTGACGATACTGTTCTTCCTGCTTGCGGCCGTGTTTTTTGGTGCGCTGCCAGCAGTGGTAGCAGGCGTGGAAGGAATGTTCTGTGGCGCTGCAGCAGCCTATGGCTCAGCAGCCGTGGTATTGCACGATAAGTTTGGAAGGTGGGTGTTCCCTATCGGCTTGATTTCCTGATAAATGGTTAGAGGCATAGTTTAGCGTTTGGCTAGCTTTAAATATCAGGGAGAGCCAGGAATTGAATTAACAAATAAATAGGAGCAAGGTAATCTGGAATTAACTGTTAAACTCGGTGGCATTAACTTAACTAATT
>CAZUEB010000115.1:0-5127 GCA_964619115.1 uncultured Dehalococcoidales bacterium | reverse complement strand
CTGCCTGAGCCAGACTAAGCCCCATAGACATAACACCCTGACCTCCAAAACCGGCAATTACTGTCCTAATCAGCATCCTTCCCACCCGTTATGTCTTTGATTACTCCTAACGGAAACACCTTTGTCATCTCCTTGTCCACCCATTGCCATGCTTCCAGAGGACTCATTTTCCAGTTAGTTGGGCAGGGAGAAAGAATCTCCACCATGGCAAAACCTCGTTTATCAAGTTGCACCTGGAATGCCTTCTGGATAGCTTTTTTCGCTTTCCTGATATTGGCTGGAGAATTCACCGCCACCCGCTCAATGTATGCTGCACCTTCAACCAAGGCTAAAATCTCGCTCATTTTTATGGGATGTCCTTCTAAAATAGTATCCCGTCCATATGGTGTAGTAGTTGTTGTTTGCCCAACCAGAGTAGTCGGCGCCATCTGTCCACCAGTCATCCCATAAACAGCGTTGTTGATAAAAATGGAGGTTATATTTTCCCCCCTATTGGCGGCATGTATAGTCTCAGCAGTACCGATGCCAGCAAGGTCACCGTCTCCCTGATAAGTAAAGACTACAGCCTCCGGAAAAGCACGCTTGATGCCTGTAGCAACGGCAGCACCTCTGCCATGTGCCGACTCCACCATATCAACATCGAAATAGTAATAAGCAAAGACAGAGCAGCCCGGGGGCGGGATACCAATGGCTTTATCTTGAAGATTCATCTCATCGATGACTTCACAGATAAGCCTATGGGCGATAGAGTGACCACATCCCGGGCAATAGTGGAATACGTTCCTCTTCAGAGATTTAGGCCTGGTAAATACTTTGTTCACTTATTCAGACCCTTCTGATAATAAAGACGCGAAATCACTCGAGCCACCTCGCTCGGCGTGGGGATTACTCCACCCGGTCTCCCATAGAAAGAAACTTCTCCTTTACCTTCTAGAGCAAGCTGCACATCCTCTACCATTTGCCCCATATTCATCTCAAAGACTAGGAATTGCTTCACCCCTTTCGCCAATTCTTTCACTGCTTCATCAGGAAACGGCCACAGAGTAATCGGCCTCAATAGTCCAACCTTTAAACCATCCGCCCTCACCGTCTTGATGGCTCCTTTGGCAATGCGAGCTGCTATACCAAAAGCAACCACTATTAAATCAGCATCATCAACCAAAAAAGTTTCGCAAGCGGTCTCGTCCCTCTTGATTAATTCGTACCTTCTGAATAGGCTCCAGTTTATCTCTTCCAGCTCAGCCGGATCAGAAGTAAAGGTCTTAATAAATCTGCTTGGCCTTCCCTTTGCGCCTCTTAATGCATCATCCCTGACAGGCAATTCTGCTGGAGCTTCATGATTGAATTCTACCGGCTCCATCATTTGTCCCAGAATGCCGTCACCGAGAATGATTACAGGGATTTTATATTTGTCAGCAAGGTCAAACGCTCTATGTGTGAGATCCGCTAGCTCTTGCACTGATGCAGGTGCTAAAACTATGGTTCTGTAATCTCCGTGACCACCACCTCGGGTAGCCTGAAAATAATCTGACTGCGCAGCTACTATGCTCCCCAATCCCGGTCCACCTCTGGACATATTGACAATAACTGCTGGAAGCTGGCAAGCTGCTAGATAAGAAATCCCCTCCTGCTTCAGGCTAATACCGGGGCTGGAAGAAGAGGTCATTGTTCTGACCCCAACCAGGCTGGCCCCATAGACCATGTTTATGGCAGCGATCTCACTCTCTGCCTGAATAAAAGCACAACCCTTCCTTCGGCTCAGATTGGCAGCCATATACTCGGTCAGCTCGTTCTGAGGAGTTATGGGATATCCAAAGTAGCCCTGGCATCCAGCTCTGATGGCAGCCTCTCCGATGGCAGCATTCCCGGTCATGAGAACTTTATTAGCCACGATACACCTCTATTGCTACCTCAGGACAAACCAGAGCACAGATGGCACACCCTGTACATTCCCCATTATCATTAAAGACAGCCGGCAGATAGCCACTCGCGTTCAACTTATCAGAGCTAGAAATCAGACCCTTGGGGCAAAAGGAAATACAGAGCTCACACCCTTTGCATAATTCACAGGAAATTTCAATAGTCCCTTTCATCTCAGTCTTTTTCCTTCAAAATTAGTCCGGATTTCCCCAACAATTTTATTCTCAAACACGTGCTGTTACAAGTTTTTAAACTTTATCATTATCTCAAAAGTCGCCGCCGCAAAGCAAAAGGGAGAATCTGGGATAATAATTAAATAGAGTGAACAATACAACTGAGCAACTATATAATAGTGTAGCAATACCTAGCTCAAAGCTGGACAGAATCAAAACATCAGTTAAACTCAGTATAAGCAGGAAGATAGCATGTCACTAAAACAAATCTGTTTTTAGCCCGCTATAAAAAAGGAACGAGCCCTGCCTAAAAACAAGGGCTCGATTTTCTTCTTGGTGGAGGCGGGGGAGGGTTGAACTCCCCGTCCAGAAGAAGGTTGCCAGAACCTACTACAGGCTTAGTCAGCTCTTTTATCTCACCTGGCTAACCTCAGCTGACCGAGTAATAGCTAAGCCAGCCGATATTTCTTAGCCAACCTCCATCGACGTCAAGGTTGGAGCACCTCGACTTTTCGTCACCCAATCCCAACCCATCGAGGTGAGGTCAGGTTGGATGTGCAACCTTAATTAGGCTGCAATTGGAACTGCTTCGGCAGTTGTCTTTTGCCACCTGTTTTACGAGGTGATGGCACCTCGACCTGCTATCCTGTAGGCCTTCCGCTGTCGAAGCCTCACGCCCCCAAAACTAAGTTTTTAATGTGCTTCAACCCCTCTTCCTTAACGCCCGTCCTATTTCTCTCTCAGTCTCCCGACGGGCCATTGCTTCACGTTTATCATGAAGCCTCTTGCCTCGAGCTACACCCAACTCTAACTTAGCAACTCCTCTCTTAATATATAACTTCAAAGGCACTAAAGTCAAACCTTTCTGAGCCACCATGCCTGCCAGCTCGTCAATCTGACGACGGTGCAGCAGAAGTTTACGCGGTCGATTCGGCTCATGGTTAAAGTGGCTAGCCGCTTGATAGGAGGCTATATGTGCATTAACCAGCCACAACTCACCAGCTTCAGGCTTGGCATAGGCATCACGAATGTTCACCCGGCCTGACCTAATTGACTTTATCTCAGTGCCCATCAGGACAATGCCAGCTTCCAGGCTTTCCAGAATATGATAATCGCGATACGCTTTGCGATTGACAGTTATCGTTTTAGTTTCCACCATATATGCTAAAATTTTACCATTATTACAATAATAAGGTAAGGACAAGGAGTTTGTTATGTCAAATCATCTGGACAAATATTGGTTGTTGATTATCGTCTTCCTGCTCCTCAGTCTCATCACTGGTATAACATTGCTGGCAATCAAGCAAAGCAGCCATAAGCCTGTCGAAATCTGTATCTCACAGACTACACCGATTCAATACAAAGGCGAGGTTTACATCGACGGTGCCGTGGCTAATCCAGGTTTCTATCCGTTAAGTGAAGAGGACACCATAGAAACTCTTATCCAGGCAGCCGGGCTTATACCAGACGCAGACACAGGTAAAATAAAGATATACGTCCCTATGACCAACGAAATCTCTCAACCACAAAAGATAAACTTGAACTGGGCCGATGCCTGGCTGCTGGATGCACTACCAGGAATCGGGCCAGACAGAGCTCAAGCTATTGTCGACTACCGCACCCAAAATGGTCAGTTCCGCAGAATCGAGGACTTACTAAATGTCGGGGGGATAGGTAAAGCCACTCTGGATACAATAAGAGATTTAGTAACTCTAGAGAATTGAAGGCACATGGCACTTATTTGCCTCAGCACCGCATGGTTGACAGGCATCTATTTGGGCTCGAAAATTGCCCTGCCCTGGGGCATTGTTTTTATTGGGCTTATTCCTCTTTGCCTCATCCCTTTTCTATTACAGTATAAAAAGCAGCTACTTTTAGCTGGATTCTGCCTTTTTGCTTTGCTTGGGGGGTGCATTCGCCTCCAATCAAGCCTGCCCGTAATCAATGAGCAGTACCTTCAATTCTATAACGACAGGGGAACAGTCGAAATTCAGGGAATTGTGTGCACTGAACCTGAGAGCAGAAACGCAACTTCCATCCTGCAGCTATCAGCCAGTGAAATACAAACAGAAGATACAAAAAGAGAAATATCAGGAAAAACTCTAATGCGCGTGCCCAGATATCAAGAATATCACTACGGTGACATATTGAAAGTAACCGGCAAGCTGGAAACACCACCACAATTCGATGATTTCGACTACAGAGGCTATCTAGCACATCAGGAAATTTATTCGATTATAAACTATCCCAAAATAGAGACGCTCGACACTGGCCAAGGCTTCAAGCCTTTAGCCTGGATTTATTCACTGAGAAATCGCCTCGCTCAGAGTCTGTCACTTGCCTTACACGAACCACAAGCCTCACTAGCTCAAGGTATTTTACTCGGCTTAAGAGGCAACATACCATATTCTCTAAATCAAGCATTATCGGAAACCGGAACCACCCATCTGCTAGCCATATCCGGTCTCAACATCAGCATTGTCATAGGCATGCTTGTCGCTGCTGGCATTTGGCTCTTCGGCAAACGTTATTACATCTATGTTTGGCTGGCTCTTCTGGCTATCTGGCTATATGCTCTGGTTACGGGCATGCATCCGCCCGTAGTCCGTGGTGCCGTCATGGGAAGTATGTTCTTGCTAGCCGAATATCTAGGAAGACAACGCAGCGCCTCAACGGCACTCGCCTTTGCCGCAGCGATAATGGTGGGAATTACGCCCCAAGTTCTATGGGATGCAAGCTTCCAACTGAGCTTCCTGGCCATGGCAGGGCTCATTTCCCTGTCGCCCTATTTTCAAGCTTGGGCTAGGAAAGGAATAGCTTTCACCATAGGAAGAGAGGGAACTTTAGCATCTTTATGTAATTTTGTTGCTGATTGCTTTGCAGTTACTTTAGCTGCCATCTTAGCCACCTGGCCAGTAATAGCCTACTATTTCGACATCGTCTCCTTCGTTGGACTGCCGGCTACTTTCTTCGCTTTGTTGGCATTGCCGGGCATCATCATCACTTCTGCCATAGTCGCCGGTCTGGGGCTTTT
>CAZUEB010000114.1:2280-5169 GCA_964619115.1 uncultured Dehalococcoidales bacterium | reverse complement strand
CCACTTTTGCCGCCGCTTTTTTTGATGAGGCGGATACCTTCCAAGCGCAGCGCTCCATCCACAGTTTTGCACATATCGTAGATGGTCAGCCCGCTTATGGCGACGGCAGCTAAAGCTTCCATCTCAAAGCCGGTCTTTCCGCTGCCTTTAACCGTAGCCGTGATTTCCACCGCCGAGGCTTTTTCATCAATGTGAAACTCAATAATGACATCGTCAATGAGCAGTGGGTGACACAGCGGGATAAGGCGGTAAGTTTCTTTAGCTGCCATGATGCCAGCTACGCGAGCCGCCGCCAGAACGTCGCCCTTGGGTAACTTGCCCTTTTTCAGCAGGTCTAGAGTCTTAGCCTGCATCAAAACCCTGCCCCTGGCTACAGCCTGCCTTTTTGTGACCGGCTTCCCACCAACATCCACCATCCTGATATCCGAAGATGAACTCACATCTAACCTCCTACCTGAGACATAAGACGTTTCCCTGAGACACGACCACCGGGTAGCTGGTGCTTCTGCGGCTTCGACTTAATAGCCTCAATGATTACCTTTTTCAATTCCTCGGTAGAGGTGCCACCGCGCAGTGGCTGGCGGAGGTCAACCTCATGGTCACTAAGCAAACAGGGGCGGAGCTTACCTTCAGCAGTAAGGCGGAGGCGATTGCAATTGAAGCAGAAGTGCTGGCTAACCGGCGTGATGAAACCAACAGTGCCACCGGCTTGAGGAAAGCGGAAATATTTAGCCGGGCCATTGCCGGTAATGACATGGCTGGGCTCAAGCCTTCCCAGACTAACCAGACGTTCCTTCACCTCGTCAGCCGACATAAATTGGGTATCAACACTGGTCTTTTCTCCACTTGAATGTCCCTCCGGGGGGTTATCTGCGGCAAAGGGCATCAGCTCGATAAAGCGCACGTGCCAGCCACTGGTTATGGTCAGCCTGGCAAAGTCCACAACCTCGTCATCATTTATACCGCGCATGACCACCATGTTTATTTTCACCGGGTCCAGTCCGCAATCTTTAGCCGCCTCGATGCCTCGAAGCACCTCGCCTAGCTTATCATGACGGGTTATACGTTTAAACTTATCCTGGTTTAAGGAATCAAGGCTGACGTTGACCCGGTTTAAGCCAGCCTGCTTAAGCTCACCGGCATACTTTTTGAGCAGAATGCCATTAGTGGTCAGCGAGATGTCATCAATTGTGTCTATTTCAGCCAGCATGGCTACCAGTTCCGGCAATCTGGCTCTGACCAGCGGCTCACCGCCGGTAAGCCTGACCTTATTAATACCAAGTTCGGCAGCCAGCCTGACAATGGCGACAATCTCTTCATAGGTTAAGATTTCGCTATGAGGCAGCAGGTTAATGCCCTCAGGGGGCATGCAGTAAATACAACGCAGGTTGCAGCGGTCGGTTACCGATATGCGAAGATAGTTGATGGGACGGTTAAAGGTATCGGAAAGACCAGTCATAACTTCACTTTCTCCGCAAGTCGCTCCAATACCTGGCATGCCTTAACAGCAGCTCTGCCGCGATGACTGATTCGATTCTTTACCTCCAGAGACAGCTCCGCCATGGTTTTCTCAAATTCAGGAAGGTAAAAAACCGGGTCGTAGCCAAAACCCTTATCACCTCTGGGTTCGAAAGCAATTATGCCCCGGCACTCTCCCTCGCATAACTCGACTCGTCCTTCCGGATTAGCTATGGCAATAACACATTTGAAGCGGGCAGTCCTCTTCTCCCAGGGGACATCCTTAAGCCTGGACAAAAGTCGCCCAATCCTGTCCCCATCGCTGGCTTCTTCGCCAGCAGCGCGGGCTGAGCGAATACCGGGATCACCGCCTAAGGCATCAACTTCAACGCCTGAATCATCAGCTAAGCTAATGAGCTTGCTTGCCCCAGCATATGTGATGGCTTTCACCCTGGCGTTCTCCTCATAGCTAGGAAAATTCTCCTCAACGGCTATCTCTACGCCCAGCTCATCCGGGGACACCAGCTCGAAAGGCAAGCCGCCCAGAAGATGGCGATATTCACGGACTTTCCCTCGGTTGGTGGTAGCCAGAAGTAGCTTCGGCATTTTTCTCATCGATGTCACTCTGAGCCCTTTGTGCGAAGAATCTCATCCAGACCTTCGCGTAGCCTGTCATTAACCAAGCAAGATTCTTCGCTTCGCTCAGAATGACAGAAGCCAAAGGATTCAGAGTTAAAGTTTGTCCTCAATAAACAACCTCTTCTTCAAGGGCAGTTAAATCTTTTTAAACCTTCCCTGAACCTTCTTCATAACATCAGGCATGGTGGTATATTCCATCTCTTCCAACGGCAGACGGTGAGGTTCAAAAGGTCCATGACGGCGCAGTATATCAGCAATATCCCTGGCTTCCTGACGAGCATTATCGAAAGCCGGGTCATCGAACATATCGAGTGGCCCAACCAGCTTGCCATTCGCAAGTTGAAAACCGGCGGCAATCACCCTGGGCGGCCCATCAAAGCGGGTGGGGTTGCTCTCCCTGACCGCTACCGGCATCAGGGGACCATTATGCGAGCCTCTCATCCAGCCCTCTACGATATGAGGATGCGCAAAAGGTTCAAGTACCTCGCCCACAGCCGGAAACTTCCCCTGAGAGCGAACGATGCACACCGGGTCGTCTTTGCCCACATATCTGCCGGCAATCAGCGCCAGTTTCTGCGTGGAAGAAACAGCGGCTATTTCACCGCTCTCTCGATGGTACACAGCTTTAACGCAAAAGCGGACCGGTGCCCCCATGAAAACCAGCATATCATAAATTTCCTCGGGAGCATTGAAGGTTATCTTCTTGCTATCTTTAACATCGTGCACCTCGAAAGAGAAACCGCCATGCATATTGCCGGCTATGACCAGACCGATGGTGTTGAAGGGGTCGGC
>CAZUEB010000114.1:0-2180 GCA_964619115.1 uncultured Dehalococcoidales bacterium | reverse complement strand
TGGATTTTCTCGTCTTCTTCTCCCCGCTGGTGAGTCATGATTAGTTGGAGGTCGTCACCACACCTGGTGACATGATAGTCGATTAGCAGCCCGGACTTCTTAGCTGCTGCCATACACTTTTCACCTGTATCCAGCACCTCCGGATGCATGCTGGAATGGCCAACATAGCCCCCGACGTCAGCCTTGATGACACTTAAAGTTACCTTCATTCTGTCTCCCCCTTTTTATTTTGATTTATGTTTTGTGCCTCTGCAAATTATTCCCAGCATCAGAATGCGGGGACAGGTCTTTAGCCCTGTCATCAGCGGGCACACCTGAAGGCCTATCCCTAACAGCCCTGTCATTCTGCATTTTTACATTTGATTCTTTATGTCACCCTGAGACTCTTCTGTCACCCTGAGACCCTTCTGTCACCCTGAGACCCTTCTGTCACCCTGAGCGAAACGAAGGGTCCCTGAGATTCATCGTCATCCTTCCCATTCGGGAAGGACTTCTCAGAACGACATGAGAGACACTCGCTTTTTGCATTTTGATTTTTGATATTTTATCTTTTACGTTATACCAGCGCCGGCAACCGGTACTCCCCAAAAACCTTGCGCAGCACACCGCAGACCTCGCCCAGGGTTGCATAGGCACTCACTGCCTCTAAAAGATAAGGCATGAGATTTTCGTTGCCAAGAGCAGCCTGGCGCAACGCCTCAAGCTTTACCGAAACCATTTCATTATCCCTCTGCCGGCGCAACCGGCTGAGCCTCTCAAGCTGCCGCTTTTCACCTTCTTTATCCATTTCCAGTATTGGAATTGCTATCGGCTCATTCATGGCATACTCGTTGACACCGACAACAATGCGTTCTTTATTATCTATCTCCTTCTGGTAGCGATAAGCCGAATCAGCGATTTCCCGGTGGAAGAAGCCAGCCTCTATAGCCGGTATAACTCCGCCCAGCATGTCTATCTTGGTAAAATACTCATAGACAGCTCTTTCTGTCTTACTGGTGAGGTATTCAAGGAAATAGCTGCCGCCAAGCGGGTCGATGGTATTAGTAACGCCGCTCTCATGAGCAATTATCTGCTGCGTTCTTAAAGCAACTGTCACCGCTTTCTCCGAAGGCAAAGCAAGGGCTTCATCCATAGAGTTGGTGTGCAGTGATTGTGTCCCGCCGAGGACAGCAGCCAATGCCTGAATTGTAGTGCGAACAATGTTGTTTTCCGGCTGCTGAGCAGTGAGCGAACAACCGGCTGTCTGGGTATGGAAGCGAAGCCATTGAGAGCGTTCGCCGCCATTGAACCGCTCCTTCATTTCACGTGCCCAGATGCGGCGGGCAGCACGGAATTTGGCGATTTCCTCAAAGAAATCATTATGGCAGTTGAAGAAAAAGCTGAGCCTGGGAGCAAAATCGTCCAACTTCAGCCCGCGGTCAATTCCTGCCTGAACATAGGCAAGACCATCAGCCAGGGTAAAAGCCAGCTCCTGAACGGCAGTAGCGCCGGCTTCGCGGATATGATAGCCGCTTATGCTAACGGTGTTCCAGCGCGGCACGCTTTTCATGCCGAATTCAAAAGTATCAACGATTAGCCGCATGGACGGCTGGGGCGGAAATATGAAGGCGTTCTGCGCCATATACTCTTTCAGTATGTCGTTCTGTATAGTGCCGCCCAACTTATCCAGAGAAATACCTCGCTTCTGAGCATTAGCCAGATACATTGACCAGATAACCGCAGCCGGTCCATTTATAGTCATAGAGGTCGTTATCTCATCAATCGGAATGCCATCGAACAATATCTCCATGTCAGCCAGTGAGGATACACCCACACCACACTTGCCGAATTCCCCCCTGGCTTCAGGGTCATCGGTGTCGTAGCCATTTAAAGTGGGGAAGTCGAAGGCAACGCTCAGCCCGCTTTCTCCATGCGCTAAAAGGTATTTGTATCTGGCGTTAGTCTCTTCAGCACAGCCGAACCCGGCAAACATGCGCATCGTCCACAGCTTGCCCCTGTAGCCGGTACTGTGAACACCGCGGGTATAGGGATATTCGCCGGGAAAACCCACATCACGAATATAGTCTAAATCAGCAATGTCCAGTGGCGTATAAAGCCGTTCTACAGGAACGCCCGAGGTGGTGACAAAAGAGCCTTGCCTTTCATCAGAACACCGGGCTCTGGCATGCCACCGGCTGGCT
>CAZUEB010000113.1:0-5184 GCA_964619115.1 uncultured Dehalococcoidales bacterium | reverse complement strand
ATTGCCGGCGCCGGCGGTATCTACTTCGCCTCCGGTCACCCGCTTACCCCAACATCAACACCGTCGCCGGAGACAACACCACCAGAGACAGCAACACCGTTGGATACAACACCGCCACTGATTTCGGAAGTGAGGGTAGCCGGGTACACCGGAGAGACCGCCGCCATAGCCTGGAAAACGGACGAGGAGTCTACCGGGCAGGTTGAGTACGGGACAAGCGATGCTTACGGCAAAGTGGCGGCAACCGACAGCGCCCTGACGACTAACCACAGCATCGAGCTGACGGGGCTGCAGCCCAACACCACCTATCATTTCAGAGTTAAGTCGACGGACGGGGATGGGAATGAGGCTGCGTCAGGTGACCAGACTTTCACCACCTGGGTCGCTGAGAAAGACTGGAAAGAGTACGTGAATGACGAGTATGGCTTCTCCATTAAATATCCCAACCACTGGACACCGAATAGCTCTGTCATAAGAGTTCCTGATATCCAGCTGGCTGCATTTAGCGAGGAAGCTTTTGTTCCTGGTGTAATTTGCACGGTCTACGATAAGCCTGAGCCTGAAAGTAAGGAATGGATTGTTGAAACGCTCAAGTTGACGGGTAGTACGAGGCCTAAAGTGACTTCTGACATCAAGGAGGAAACTCTGACAGATGGTACCAAGGCTTATACATACACATTAGACTATAGTTCCGCAGACGGGTATGACGTAACAGCTTACTGCGTTGATGCAGATAAGGGGGACAAGCGGATTCGTATAAATGTATATACTATCGAATTATTCGTGCCTTATAATGAGGCACTAGCTTCAAAAATAGCGCACACCCTGCGATTCACGCAATAAAGTGAGCAACCAGCGAGCCTGAAACCGGGCTAACAAAGGGAAGCATTTGATATTCGACACAGCAACTTTAACCGACCCGGGCATGGTCAGGGAGAACAACGAGGACAGCTCCTTCGCACTGGAAACCAGCCTGCCCACCACCTCAGAGGCGGTGTCTTTAGGTATATATATTGTTGCCGACGGCATGGGCGGGCATCAAGCCGGGGAGGTTGCCAGCAAAATGGCAGTGCAGATAATATCAACAACATTGTTGGACAAGTTCAGAGAGGCAAAAGGTGCGCCATCTCCTTCTCTCTTCGTCAAGCAGGCTATTGAGAAAGCCAATGCTGAAATATATGCCAGCGCCTCCGGCAACCCACATCTGTCTTCAATGGGCACTACCGTCACACTCGGACTCAGGCTGGATAACAGACTGTATCTGGCACACGCAGGCGACAGCCGCGCTTATCTGATACGGAAAGGAAAAATAAAACAGCTAACAGAAGACCACTCCGTTATTGCACAGCTACTGAAAGCGGGAATGATTACCCCGGAGGAAGCCAAAACGCATCCCGACCAGGGGAAGATTTTCCGATGTCTGGGGACTTCAGAGCAGGTTGTTATAGACACATATGCGCAGGGCGGTAAAAAGGATAATTTGATTTTACAGAATGGTGATATCCTGGTGTTTTGCACAGATGGGCTAACGGGACACGTCACCGATGACGAAATTCTGGATTGCGTGCAAAGGGGCGATGACGCTCGCAGCACATGTCGAGATTTAATCCTTCTGGCTAATTTGAGAGGGGGAGAAGACAATATCAGCCTCATAGTGGTCAGCGCGAAAGCGGGCAAAAACAAGGATATTCAGTCGAAAAGCCATGTGGATTCCGGATAAGCTGGGGGCTTGTGATGTACAAAAAACGGGGGAAACCAGGGTTAGCGGCTTCTCTATCTTGTAATTTGCCGCCAGTAATGATATTTTAGAACCTGGAACGTAGCGGAGGCGTTTGTAGCGAAGGAGGCACACACCATGTCAGAACTGAACATTAAATGTAAACTGGCACGGCGCTACACCATGGAAAATGTGGTTGGCTCTTTAGCCTATGTGCTAATAGAGACAGCACCAGATATACCGACAGGATTGAGTTCATTGCCGCTCAATATAAGTCTTCTAATCGACGTGAGCGGGTCAATGAAAGGTCAGAAGATTAAGTATGCCGTTGAGGCGGCTAAACTCGTTGTCACTTTGCTTGCCGAAGATGACTGGGTGTCAGTCATTACATTCAGTGACGAGGCTCAAGCCATAGTTCCCAGCACAAAAGGCTCTGAAAAGGCTGCCATCTTTTATGCTCTGGATAAAATCCGAACGCTAAGTGGAACACGGATGCAGCACGGTATGGAGATGGGTATAAGAGAAATGCGCAAAGCTGGGTTTTCCGATAAAGCCAATCGAATGATTATACTGACCGACGGAGAAACCGAAGGTGAGGAGTGGTGCCGAACTATTGCTCTGCAGGAGAGAGAAAATAATGTTGTGATTTCAACCCTGGGCATCGGTGAAAAATATAACGAATACTTGCTTGATGACATCTCCAGCGCCACGCTGGGCAGCTTTTTCCACCTCAAGGCTCCTGAGCAAATAAGCGATATCTTCCAGAGTGAGATAATTGATGCTTCGGCTGCGGTCTTGTCCAACGTGACACTTAGCCTTAACCTTTCAAGCGATGTAACGCTGGAAAGCATCTACCGCATCTTCCCCAGCAGCGTTAAATTGCAGCCGCGGATAGATGATGAAGAAAACGCTTTTACGGTGGATGCCGGCAATTTGAAGAAAGACGAGCCAGCTACGTTCGGCGCCAAATTGAAACTCCCGGCGCGACCAGCGGGGCAGGTGAAAATTGCCCGGGTAGCCATTACCTACAGCATACCGAGCCTCAGCGTTAAGGACAGGGTTGAGACAAGGGACATCATCGTGGAATATACAAACTCACCGGAACTGTGCAGCAGCGTGGATAGAGAAGTTATTGGCTACTTCAACCAGCTTAACGCACAGAGTCTTATCGAGCAGGCAGTCGAAGAGGCGCGTTCTGGCAACACAGATGCCGCTGCCAAGGCACTAACACAAGCCCACGCCATCACGGAAAGGCTGGGCAACCGCCCTCTGACCCAGACTATACAACAGACCATAGAAGAGCTGGAGCAGAAGGGAATGCTCTCAGCCGATGGAGTAAAGACCATCAAGGCAGGGAGCCGGCAAACAGTTAGAATAGATGAGTCTCAATTTAAGTGATGTACTGCTTGCCTTGCATGGTAGAATATGAGAGCCTTTGTTCTTTCAATAGACTTGGCTCTGTTCCTGCTTCCAGGTCTGTGCCCTGTGCATCACGACACGGGCGTCGGTCAGGGTAACCTCAGTGTACTGCGGACCGGCGAGCATGACGGCAATCTCCTTAGTACGCTCCTCGCCTTCAACCGGCTGAAGCATGCTGACAGTTCGAGCGTCTGACTCTTCTTTATGAACGTTGTAGTGGGCATCGGCAAAAGCAGCAATCTGGGGAAGATGAGTTACGCAAATCACCTGGTGATTCCGGGCTAATGCCCACAGCTTCTTGCCTATTACCTCACCGCTCCGTCCCCCCACACCGATGTCTATCTCGTCGAATATGAGAATGGGAATGCTATCGACTTCCGACAGAGCGCATTTCAGCGCCAGTGTAAAACGGGAGATTTCACCAGTAGAGGCGATGCTGGTGATAGGCTTGACAGGTTCCCCGGGATTTGTCGAAGCCATGAACTCAACCACGTCAACCCCCTCGTTGTTAAAGACATAGGTTTTGCCGTCAGGTAGAGGAATGCCTTCCTCAGATTCCTCCCGGGCTATGGACACCTCGAACTCAACCTGCGACATGCTTAAATCATGGAGTTCCTTCTTAACCTCGTCAACCAACTTTTCCGCCGTCGCTGAGCGCGCTGTGGAAAGCTCGGAGGCTATGTTGCCCATCTCCACCTTGAGCTCAGAGCGCATCTTCTCCAGTTCAGCTTGCCTCTCCGAAGAACGAGAGATTCCCTCCAACTCCTTTTCAGTCTTCTCCAGATAGTTCAGTATTTCAGCGATGTTCTGTCCATACTTTCGCTTCAGGTTTCTTATAACCTCAAAACGCATCTCCACCTCTTCCAGCCGTTCCGGGTTATGCTCCAGCCTCTCGCTGTACGAGCGAATGTCCCGCGCTAACTCCTCAACACCATACACAGTCTCTTCGAGGTACTTGAGTTGCTGGCTGAGGGTAGAGTCGAGTTCCACGAGCTTCTTCATGACCACAAGCGCTTCATTCAGCCTGTCCAGAGCCGGAGCCGAAGCATGCGAGGTGTCTTCTTTGCTTAATGCCTGATAGGCTTCGTAAGATATTGCCTTCAGCCTCTCAGCCGAAGACAGCAAAGTCCGTTCTTTTTCCAGCTCTTCCTCCTCAGCCGGTCGCAATTCTGCCTTTTTTATCTCATCGAGTTGAAAGCGCAGAAACTCCTCGCGGCGAGCGGCATCTTTCTCCGATTCCACCAGCACCTTGAGCTCCTGCTCCAGTTTGTTAAGCTCAGCTACTTTGACGTTGAAGCTGTGCCGCAAGTCCATGTTATGACCGTAGGCATCCAGGAAGTCCAGATGATATTTAGTATCCAGCAGAGACAGGTGCTCGCTCTGACCGTGAATATCGATTAGCAGGTATCCTATCTGGCGCAGAACACCTTTTGGCACCGCATGTCCGTTAACCCGGATAACGCTGCGCCCCTGCCTTTTGGATTCGCAACTGATAACCAGGTTCTCCTCATCGGATTCCAGGCCCTTTTCTGCCATGAGTTCTCTGAGCTGCGGCAAGATTTCACTTTCAGGCAAGGTAAAAACACCTTCGATTCGGGCTTCGTCGCTGCCATGGCGGATAACCTCCTCACCCACCTTCCCTTCCAGCAGCGTCTCGACGGCATCGATGACCAGTGATTTGCCGGCGCCTGTCTCGCCGGTAATAACATTCAACCCGCGGCTCAGGTTCCAGTCTATGCTCTCAATGATTCCCAGGTTCCTGACTTTTAGTTCCAGTAACAAACCACCATCTCCAGCAGCCACAAGTGTGGCTAGCTTATATTTTACCACTTGTGGCCGAAAAGGAAACGCCGATATACCATACAGTACACCTTTGTTATCGCGAGGTGCGTAGCCCCGTGGCTATCCCGGTCATCTCTCCTGTCATTCTGAGGGAGTCCTTCCCGAATGCGAAGTACGACCGAAGAATCTCGGGTGGGGGTGACACAATGAGACTGCCACGCGGAGTTTATCCTGAGCCATGTGAGATTCTTCGCTGCGCTCAGAAT
>CAZUEB010000112.1:701-5184 GCA_964619115.1 uncultured Dehalococcoidales bacterium | reverse complement strand
TTTGTAATCGAAAAGCTCTACGAGCTGGATGCTAAGAGAGCGACTCCATCTGCGCCAGAACAGGTTGTCATTTACACCAAACCTGGCTGTCCT
The DNA here is from genome assembly GCA_964619115.1 of uncultured Dehalococcoidales bacterium. Classification (GTDB taxonomy): domain Bacteria; phylum Chloroflexota; class Dehalococcoidia; order GIF9; family UBA5629; genus 9FT-COMBO-48-23. The sequence continues at coordinate 5,091 of CAZUEB010000112.1, read as the reverse complement.
TACTGCGCTGCGGCAAAGAATGATCTTGAAGAACGAGGGGTTCCTTATAAGGAGATAAGCGTTGAAGATAACCCCAGGGCTGCCGAAGAGCTAATGCGCCTTTCAAAAGGTAATGGTATAGTTCCAACTCTGGTAATCGGAGAAGAAGTAAAAGTAGGTTTTGGCGGAGGCTGAGCAATATGAATTGTGGCAGTTTGCCACAATCTGTATCACGAAACATCAACCAGAGAAGATAAACGGCTAATTGTCTTCTCTACGAATTGCTCATCGTTAATTGAAATCTCGATGGCCCCATTGGGGCAGACATCAACGCAACGTCCACAGCCTCTACAGGCATCGCTTTTGACAGCGTGATTGTTGACCAGACTGATGGCATTAATAAAGCACACGCCTTGAGTACAAGTTCCGCAACCTGTGCACTGCCCGTTGACTGTTACTTCGACACCGGGCATTTTTGTTGTTTTGGCACTGATTTGGGGTGCTATATGAGGCAGGATTCGCCACAGGCAGCAGCAAGGACAGCAGTTGCAGATAGTAAGGAGTTTGTTGCCCGGTCCAGCACCGAGCCAAACTGTGTCTATCTTGTTTCGACCTATTAGATGGACCAGTCCGGCTTCGCGGCAGCGCCGTACATGCTCATGTGCCTCCTCTTTTGTTACTCGGCGACCGAGCTTGGGATTGATGCCTAATGTTGCCTCTCCAAGAAAAAGACAGCCGAGTTCAATCGGATAGTCTTTGCATTTGGAGGCATCGCGGCAGATGCAGGTATTCATAATCCAGTGATAGTTGGCTTTCTCGATGAAGTGTTCCACTACCTGAGATGGCAGTATCATCTGGTCGGGCACATCAACCGGTGTATCGAGGCTAATCACCCTGTCCTTGGGCAGGTAAAGTAAATCGTCGCCTTCGAAGAACCAGTGGTCAATGGCTTTGCCTATAAATGGCACCCTTGTCAATTTGGCGAAGATAAATCGACCGGGAAAGCCCTTCTTAATCAGCCCCACGAGCCACAAAGGTCGTCCCATAGCTATATAACCAGCGCAGAATTTGAAATTGAAAGGCTGGGTATCCAATACTAATAAATACCCAGCCATTTGCAGGTCTTGACTGAATGCGGCTTTAGCTCTTACCTATTCTGAACATCTTGGTACCGCACTTTGGGCAGGTACCTTGTGTAGCCGGCTTTCCGTTCTTCATTTTGATGGACTTTGGATTGCTCATCTCCCTCTTGGTGCGGCACTTCATGCAGTATGCTTGCATCTCTTACCTCCTTGAGTATAAACAATAACCCATCACGAGTGAAATGTCAATAGTATATAAGTCATATGCAAGCAAAAATGCCACTATTCATGTTATTGGCGTGTTTGAGAGCAGGAAAACCACGTTTGGCTTCCGTGATGATGCTTTTTAATCCAGTCGACCTTATGCGGCAAATAGTTGTCTCATTGCAACTGCCGAATGGAGTAGATTACTGAGACACAGGAATGGTGAAGGAGAAGCGGCTGCCTCTCCCTTCTTCGCTCCTGACTTCAATCTTGCCTCCGTGTGCTTCTACTAGACTCCTGGCAATAGCGAGTCCCAAACCTGTCCCACCGGTTGTGCGGGTTCGTGATTTGTCTACCCTGTAAAAGCGCTCGAAGACGTTCGGCAGATGCTCGGCAGGAATGCCCTCCCCGGTATCTTCAACACCTATCTCTATCCAATCATCAAGCTTTCTGGCGGTTACAGTTATGCTGCCACCTCGTGGTGTGTGAGTGATAGCATTATCGATGAGGTTGGACAGAACCTGGTTGATGCGACGGGAATCGATATTCACCGCCGGCAGCTTCCTGGGCAGGTTGGCGGATAATGATATTCCCTTTGCCGCTGCCTGGCTTTGCTTCACATCTGCTATTTGTTTCAATAGCTTGATTATATTTTCCTTCTGGCATCCCAGCTTTAATTCGCCCGCCTCAGCCAGGCTCAGTTCCTGGAGGTCGTCAACCAATCGTGATAGCAGGCTTGTTTCTTCATCAAGTGAGCGGATGGCACCGGGGTCTGGCTTTACCATCCCATCATGCATTGCCTCCAGATAGCCTTTGAGATTAGATAGCGGAGTCCTCAGCTCGTGGGCAATGTCAGCTATCATATTACGGCGAAGACGCTCACTCCGTTCCAAATTTTCCGCCATAGAATTAAAGGCTTGTGCCAGCTCTCCAAGCTCACTCTTATCTCTAAACTGTACTCTCTGGGACAAATCCCCATGACCCAGTTGCCTTGCGGCGAGAGTAAGAGCCTTGACCGGCGCTGAGATTCGACGTGACAGGAAATAAGTTATTAAGAATGCAACAGCGATTGCCAGCAGTGCACCCCAGAGAAGAAAACGATTTATTGTTTGGTAAAGACTCAGCGGTGAAGGGAATACTGCTGACGGCTCTGGACTGATATAGAGAGTTCCCCTGACATTTCCTTCCCATGATGGTGGCAGGGGCATGCCCGGTGCGTCAGGATGGTACTGCTGCCCAAACAACTCCCCCTGGGAATCTGCTACCACCGTACCGCTGGAGTCTGTCAGTATAATTCTGTGCCCATAGAGGCTACTCCACTGCTCCATATATGGCTGAATCCCATCCCAGTCTCCGTGTTCGTAGTAATAACGGTGCAGTTCGAATGCCAATCTGCCCAGGCGTGCTTGCTCGCTCCGTTCACCATATCGACGGACCTCACCTTCAGTAGCTTGACTGGCAAAAAAGTATATTGCGCCGACTGCCACCAGTATTACGAAGGCGAAAGCCGCAAGTAGACGAAATCGCAGGCTATATATCATTTTGAGTCTCCGAGAACTTGTAGCCGGCTCCGTATGCCGTCTTTACGTATCTGGGATGCTTGGGGTTGGACTCTAGCTTCCGGCGCAGGTTTAGAATATGAACATCTATAGTGCGGTCAAAACCCTTGTAATCATAGCCCAAGGCTTTTTCAACAAGCTCTGCGCGGCTGAAAACTCTTCCTGGTTCCTTGACTAGAACCCCTAGCAGCTTAAATTCAACAGGGGTAAGATTCAAATGTCTACCAGAAATTGATGCCTCCTGCTTGAGGAAGTTCAGGATAAGTTCGCCGCGCCTAATCTCTGCGGGGCCGCGTTCTCCCGGCAGACGCCTGAGCACTGCCCGGACCCTGGCTGCCAGTTCTCTCGGGCTGAAGGGTTTGGAGACATAATCATCAGCTCCTATACCCAGACCGGTCAGCTTGTCCTCGTCGGTAGTTCTGGCGGTGAGCATAATGATTGGCACATCGGATTCATCTCTAAGTGTATGGCAGACCTCGAGTCCGTCAATACTGGGCAGCATTAAGTCCAGGACGATGAGGTCCGGACGAGTCTCACGTGCCAGACGCAATGCCTCAATGCCATCGTAAGCAACCAGAACCCTGTAGCCATCCCGGTTCAGGTAGAGCTTGACCAGCTCCACCGTCTTTACGTCATCATCAACTACCAGAACCCTTTTAACGGCCATGTTCAAACTCTTGGGAGTTAAACTTCTATTATGTTATAACATAAATGTTAAGAAATTGTTAAGGTAAATTTTTATCATCGGCCTGATTACAAAAAGAGAGGGGAATATTCCCCTCTCTTTTTGATGGTCATTCCAAGGAGCTTGTGCTAAAGCAGTGCTTATTCGGCTGGGGCACACCACGGTGCACCCGTTCCACGGAAACCGCCACGGTCTTTGAATCCGAAGCCAGGGGGAATGTCGGGCCTTGATTCCCACCGCTTTAGCATAGCGTCAGCTTGTTCCTGGGTTATCTTGCCCTCATCCACCAGCTTCTGAAGCCGACTTTGAATGACTTCAAGTGACATCTCTGGGCGGTTTTCCAGAGCTTTAGCTCGCATCTCACTCGTAGCCTGGGTAAATGCGTCTTTCAGTGCTTCTTTATCGATAGCTTCTCCTGTTTTCTGCTGGTAGATTTCACAGATTCTGTCTAGCATCACCTCAGGTTGTGCCTCTGGCTGGCTATTATTGCCGTTGTCGGCAGCGAGGGCTATGCCACCAATGCTCCCTGCCAATAGTACGGCTGCCAGCACCGTGAAAATTATGAATCTCTTGTTTCGCCACATTTCCGTTTGACCTCCTTTCTTTTAAGCCTGATAAAAGGATAGCATCTGGATATTAAAATTTTATTAAGATTCTGGGTCTTAGAGAAAACAATAAAAGGAGGGATTTATGCTTTACGCAGGCGTGGATACGCACAAACATTACTCTAGAGTAGTAGTCACCGATAGTTCAGGTAATGGAATAGCCCAGGCATCTCTACAAAACGATAGAGCCTCTTTTCAGGAGTTCTTCCTTCAGCTTAATGAGCCTACCAGGGCAGTGCTAGAAGCAGGCCGTACCTGGGGAATCATTTATGATCT
>CAZUEB010000112.1:0-691 GCA_964619115.1 uncultured Dehalococcoidales bacterium | reverse complement strand
GTGATTTAAAGCGTGGTAAAATTCCTAAGTGATGGGCCATTGTGGCCAGTTCCCGAACTCCCGTTTGAGAAGAAGCATCTTATCCCGGCTTTGTAGCAGCTCCTTGCCTCGTCCTAACAATTCTAGGCTTTTGTGTCGTTTTGTTATAGGCAGCCACGGATCACTTCAACAAATGTTTTCTAAGCCAATCAACGGAATAAGGGATTACTTCATCGAAGTAGTTGGCACAGCAGTGTTCGCCGTGAGGATACCACTTCAATTCCTTTTCCCCAACTGCCCAATTCAAAATGTAATCGGCCTGCTCTCTGGGGCTGGGAACCACTATGTCTTTACCTCCATGAATGATAAGAAGCGGGCGGTCCAGCGGTGGTACCTTTTTAATATCGATTTCACTCCACGCGGCTTTGGCTTCCTCAATATTCTTAAAACCTGTTACGTACAACAAGTCCCTGGCCCAAATAGGGCTTACTTTTTTAGACATTGCCGCTGTGATATAACCAACGCCACCATTTCCGATGGCACAAGAAATTCTTTTATCAGAAGCAGCGGCACGAGGTGCCAGATAACCGCCAAAACTCCAGCCTGTAGCCCCTATCTTGCTAAGACTAACATTGTATTTATTGTTCTGCTCAAACCAGTCGATAATAGCACTGACCGCCTTTTCGTAGTCAGGAATCATCTTCACATTTTT
>CAZUEB010000111.1:0-5193 GCA_964619115.1 uncultured Dehalococcoidales bacterium | reverse complement strand
AGAGCCCCGGTGGAAAGCGCCACCAAGATCAACAGAGCCCGGTTCAACAGCTCCTCCTTGAGAAGAAAGGTGAAAATACCGACAATGGAAATAAGGCTGATGACGAAAGTAGCAACTAATATTTGAATCAAGGTCATAACTTACTCTCCAAGCTTATCTAACAATCGGTGTAGGGGAACAGCGATCTGGTCCTCCTGAACATGGGGCGAGTAGCAGCTATCAATCTGTACCAGCTTCGTCACGGGCATGTGACAGGCTATTGCTACTGCCAGCTTATCGACTGTGCCTGACACTATTTCTTCGGAGACTATCTGTGCCCCAATAAGTGTTCTTGTCTTCGCATCGGCGACAAGTTTATAGTGCGCTGGCCTGCCATTAAATCTCTCTCTAAGCCGGGGGGTATCCGATGCAACTGAGACTGCTTCCAACTCTTTTTCTCTTGCCTCTCTCTCCGTAAATCCCACTGCTCCGATTTGATGACCGAACACTTTAGTAATGAAAGGTATAACCGTGCCTTCATAAACCAGGTTATTACCCAAGGCAGCATTTCTACCGGCAATATAGCCCGTCCTGATGGCGTTGGCAGCCAGATGGTGTCGCCTCTTTATGCCAGTAATGACGTCCCAGTTTTCTATGCAGTCCCCTATAGCATAAATATCAGGGTTGCTGGTCTGCAGATACTCATTAACCGCTATAGCACCGGTTTCACCAATCTCTAGCCCGGATTTTTGTGCCAGCTCGATATTGGGTTTGGCGCCGGTGGCGAAGAAGACGAAGTCCACTTCCAGTTCCCTGTCAGAGAGTCTAATGTGCTTTCTTTCTCCCTTGGAGCTTATATTCTCTAGCCTCGCTGGGAGGATCAGCTCTACTCCATTCTGCGTCAGCACATCTTTGACTCTTCCCACCATATCCTCATCCAGGTATGACCGCAGGATTTCGCACCTTACCAAAAGGTAGACCTTCCTGTAGCCTCTTGCTTTGAGTGCAGCAGCTATCTCCAGCCCGATAAATCCCCCACCGACAATAGCTGCCTCATTATACTGGGTAACAGCGTTGGACAGCGCTATGCCATCAGCCATGTCCGTGCTCAGGGCAAATTCGTTCCTACCATCCAGCCCAGGGAGAGAAGGTATAGTCGGCATGGCACCAAGAGCCAGAATCAACTTATCGTAGCTGTATTCTTTGTCAGCGGTGACGATGCACTTTCTCTCTCGGTCAATAGCCGTGACCTCAGTACTCAAGTGCAGCGTTACACTCCTTTTCTCCCAGAATGAAGTCTGGCGAAACCCGCGAATGAGTTCATCCCAGGTAGCTACAGTCCCGCCAATTACCAACGGCATCTCGCAGGGCGGACAGCCCAAGCTGTCTCTCTTGCTGAAGATATCAATCTGTGCATCACTGTCCAGACGCCGAATCTGAATTGCCGCTGTTGAACCGCCATCCCCAGCACCCACAATGCAAATTCTCATTTCTCACCTCCCTTGTGGAGTCTACCCTTCTAAATACTGTTGAACCAGTTTTCGCGCCACTTTCTCATCTCTTCCTCATAGGGATAGGTCCTGGCTACGTCCTCCTCCTTGAAGCCGTACTTGTAGTCGGTGCAGTAATCCATAAGCACTTTATAGGCTCGGTTTAGCTTCTTCATCCTTTCCACATCTTCCTCACTGACGACAATGTGCTTATCAGGATGATGACGATGAGCCAGCCTCCGGTAGACGCTTTTAATCTCCTTCAGCGTCGCTGCGTCGCCCAGCCCCAGCAGCCTTCGTGCCTCGTCTATATCCTCGAAATTAGGCATTTTACCCAGTCCTATTTTGTCTTTCCAGTTAAGAGTGCCTCAACCTTTGGTCGAAGAAAGTTTTCTGGAACCGCTCCTAAAATGCTGTCAACCTGCTGACCCTCTTTGAAGAAGAGTAAGAGCGGTATACTCATCACCTGGTATTTCCGGGCCATCTCGGGATTTTCATCCACATTTAGCTTGCAGAATTTGACCCTGTCAGCATATTCCTCTGAGAGCTTCTCAGTCACCGGAGCAATCATGCGACATGGCCCACACCAGGGTGCCCAGAAATCGACTACCACCGGCACATCACATTTTAGGACTTCGCTCTCAAAGTTCTGGTCGTTGACTTCAGTTACCATGATACCCTCCCCAAATACAGACTTTATTACTTTCGGCTTTGGGCATTCTTCTGTTGCCTGAGCCTCTCAATACGCCTCACGAGGTCGTCCGCTTTTTGCCTTAGTGAGCTGATTGTGGTTGCCAGTTCTGCTTCTGACACCGGGGCAAGCTCGGCAATAGCCCCCTGCGGGCAAACCTCAAGACAGAGACGGCACTGATTGCATCGACTCTGGTTTATCTCAGCCTGCCCCGAGACAACCGAAATAGCCTGTCGCAGGCAACTCTCCAAACAGAGTCCGCAGCCAAGACATAGGTCCTTCCTTATCCGTAACATCACCTTGTTTTCCGTGTTTTACTCACCATAGTCAAAAGGAACCAGATAAACGCTGTTATCCTCCTTGTGCCCTTTTATTAGTTCGCAGTGCCTCAGCGTGGCTAGTTGCGTCTGAAGCTCTATCTCTTTCATGCCGAAATTCTCCCGGAGTCCTTCCCTAGTGACCTTGCCTTTCCCCCTAATGAAGGCGTAGATTGCCTTTTGTAGGTCGGTTAACCCTTCAGTTCCCTTTAATCCCTGGCTCTCCCTAGACCGGGTGGCGGAGTAGACTGCCCACGGGTCACAGGCCTTTGGCGGATACCTGATATCGATGTAGCAGTCTTCACACAGAGTTTCACTCAGGTGCTGGTAGCTATCATCTCCAGATATTTCCCGCCCACAGCGACTACACTTCACCTATTTCGCCTCCAGTCTTGGTGCTGCACCCTTTATTTCTGTTATCGGATGCTCAACTTTGTGTAGCTTCTCTGGGCTTTCGACATGGTCGATGTATAACGTGCCGTTAAGGTGGTCAATCTCATGTTGCATTGCCTCAGCCATCAGTCCCTCAGCTCTGATTCGTATTACTTTTCCATTCCGGCTCTTCCCCTTGACAACGACTTCAGCCGCTCGTTTTATCTCCCCATAGTAACCAGGTACACTCAAGCAACCTTCCGTTACTTCCTGCTCCCCATTACATCTTGCTATCTCTGGATTAATGAGCGCGATTGGTTCTGCACCAGGCATCTGGACAACGATAACTCGAAGCGATATTCCTATCTGTGGCGCTGCCAGACCAACTCCGTTCGCCCGCTGCATTGTCTCAATCATGTTATCAATCAGCCGCTCTATTGAGCCATCAATGCGAGACACCTTCTTAGCCTTCTGTCTCAAGACGGAATCTTTGGGAAAATGACAAATCGGCAGCGCCGTCATTGGTACACCTCGGTTTCTCTGTTTGAGCCGGACCTAGCAAGCGCTGGGCTGGCCATAGTGCCGTCTCTTGTTGTGCCACCACCGTTCTTGAATACCAGCGCACCAACAGGGCAGACCCTGACGCATTCACCGCATCCCTGACATTTGGACTTCCCAAGAGGGTCACCAGCGAAGGTGGTAACCACCCTCCGGAAGCCCCGGTAGGCAAAGCCAAGAACACTGATGCCCAGTTTCTCCCGGCATACCCAAACACATCGCCCGCAAAGTACGCATTTGTTCGGATCGTAGTTGAATAATGGGTGACTGTCATCGACAGGCAACTCACGGGGCAGTTTGCGAAGACGCTTCGTTTTGAGGCTCACGCCTAGGTGACGGGCTATTTTCTGAAGCTCACACGAGCCGTTGCTGGCACAGTGGGCACAATCCACCGGATGTGAAGCCATTAGGAGTTCAAAGGCACTACGAGCCAGTCTCAATGAGCTTTCTCCTCGCGTACTCACCACCATACCCTCGGTCACCGGCTCCGTGCAGGCAGTGACCGGCTGCCCTTTACCAGCGACTTCAACGAAGCACAGACGGCAGGCCGCCGCTTCGGAGTCATTCCGGATGGCACAAAGGTTGGGAATGTAGACGCCGTTATCCAGCGCCACCCACAGGAGCTTCTCTCCTTCAAGGGCAGTTATTCTTCTACTATTGATGGTCAGATTGACTCCTTTCATTGCTTGCCGGGCACCTCGCTTGGTGGTGACAACTTTATCACAGCGTGGTATTCTGGAGGACAAGCATTGAGGCAGGTGCCACATTTCACACACTTTTCCTGGTCGATAATCTTATATCGCTTCCTGGGATGGCTGGTTATCGCCTCCACGGTGCAGGTACCAACGCATGCATCACAAGAGCGTTCGCACTTCTCTGGGATAATATAATAGGCAGTGAGGTCAGGGCACATCAGTGCCGGGCAGCGTTTTTCCTTAATATGGGCTTCATATTCGTCTTTGAAGTACCGCAGTGTGGTAAGTACTGGATTGGGTGCTGTCCTGCCCAGACCACATAGCGAGTCAGTCTTTATGTCCTGTGCCAATTGCTGAAGCGTATCAATGTCTTCAGGCTTTGCGCGACCTTTGGTAATATCGGTTAGTACCTCCAGCATTTGTTTTGTACCCAGTCGGCAAAAGGTACAGTTGCCACAGGACTCTCTCTGGGTGAACTCTAGAAAATAGCGGGCTATCTCCACCATGCAGTCATCCTCGTCAAGGACGACCATTCCCCCCGAACCCATCATTGCTCCAGCATCACTCAGAGAGTCAAAATCAATAGGCAAGTCAAGAGCAAACTCAGGGAGGCAGCCCCCTGACGGCCCTCCAATCTGCACCGCCTTGAAGCGCTTTCCCTTTGGTATGCCACTGCCAACATCAAAGATCACCTGACGGAGACTGGTTCCAATCGGCACCTCAACCAGGCCGGTGTTTACCACCTTACCCGCCAGGGCGAAGACCGCAGTTCCTTTACTCCTCTCAGTGCCAATGCTGGCAAACCACTTTGCTCCATTTTTGACTATGTGGCGGATATAAGCCAGGGTCTTGACATTATTGACCAGCGTTGGTTTCCCCTTTAGTCCCTTTACTGCCGGATAGGGTGGGCGGTGGTAAGGGATGCCCGGTTTACCCTCAAGCGAGGCGATGAGCGCAGTCTCTTCGCCACAGACAAAAGCACCGGCACCCCGAAACAGCCTGATATCAAAGCTAAAGCCGCTACCCAGAATATTCCTGCCGAGCAGATTCAATTCTTGTGCCTGGTGCAGAGCGATTCCAGCACGCTCTGC